>CAZUYG010000529.1:0-3475 GCA_964624265.1 uncultured Candidatus Odyssella sp. | reverse complement strand
AATTTAAACGTTTCTCGGTATTTGTGCCCGTTCCGGAATGGGCTAGGATAATACTAAGGAACGCTTTCGAACGCGGCGTCGGTGCCGCACAACATGGGCAAGCAAGACATGAAACAGAAAGCCGACAAGATCGTCGATCGTGCCGATGCGCCTGATATTTTTTGCGATGGCGCGCTATCGATCAGCTTCCGTCACGACATCTGCCGTATCGCGCTCCATGCCGATCGGCTCGATCCTGCCGATGGAAAAACCGTCAATCGCGTCGTGGTCGGCCATCTGACGATGCCGCCCGCCTGTTTCGTCGATCTCTACAACAAAATGAGTCAGGCGATGGAACACCTGAAGAAAGCGGGTGTGGTCAAGCCGGCGCAGAAGGCACCCGTGAAGCCCTCGTAGAATGTGGGCGTTCCCGAGTATTCGCCGATTGACTGAGCCCGCAACTCGATGAAACGGCGCGGCATCACGACCCGTTTATCGTTAATGATTTGAAAAATATGTAATATTTCTTATAATACGTGTGATTGCCGATCCGCTCGGCCGACACTCCAGCCTGCCTGGGCGACTGCTTGCGACCTGCGAGCGGATTCAATCGTCTCGCCTCGAAGCGAAGGAATCAGGCCCCCGATCATGGCCGCAAAGCCCGCCGCCGACGAACTCGCCGAGGTCTTGCGCTCGTGCAAGCGTTATTTCGCGACCGCGGCGACGTTCAGCCTCGGTATCAATTTGCTCTACCTCGCAGCGCCGCTCTACATGCTGCAGGTCTACGATCGGGTCATCGGGAGCGCCAGCAAGCTGACGCTGCTGATGCTGACCATCGTGCTGGTCGGCGCATTGCTGTGCCTCGCCGGGCTCGACATGGTCCGCAGCCGCGTGCTGGTCCGCGCCAGCGTGCGCCTCGACCGCAAGTTGTCGGGGCGCGTGGTCGCGGCGACCGTGGAGAGCGCCGGCAAGGGCGCCGCGCTCGGCGCGCAGCCATTGCGCGATTTCGACACGTTCCGGCAATTCATCACCGGCGCCGCCGTGCACGCGCTGTTCGATATGCCGTGGGCGCCGATCTACATCGTCATCATCTTCCTGCTGCACCCGTTCCTGGGTCTGTTCGCGCTGGTCTGCGCGGTCATTCTCGTCGGCATGGCGGTCCTGAACGAGAAGCTGACCGGCGCTCCGCTCAAGGAAGCGAACGATTCCGCCGCGCGAAACTATCGCTTCACCGACGCCAGCTTGCGGAACTGGGAGGTCGTTCAGGCCATGGGCATGCTGCCCGGCCTGCTCAAACGGTGGGGCCGGGACCGCGACAAGCTGATCGAGCGCCAGGTCGTCGCCAGCGACCGCGCCGCGACCACGTCGAGCATCATCAAATTTCTGCGCATGGTGATGCAATCGCTGATTCTGGGTCTCGGCGCGTGGCTCGTGATCGAGCGCCAGGTCACGGTCGGCGCCATGTTCGCGGCGTCGATTCTCCTGTCGCGCGCGTTGCAGCCGGTCGAACAGGTGGTCGGCAGCTGGCGCAACTTCGCCGCCGCGCGCAGCGCCTACAACCGCATCAAGATGCTTCTCGGCGCGAACCCGGTCCGCGAACCGGCCCTGGTGCTGCCGCGCCCCTCGGCGCGCGTTTCGGTGCAGGGCCTCACCTATGGCATCCGCGGGGCGCCCAAGCCCATCCTCGCCAACATCACGTTTTCGATCGAGCCGGGCGAGATCGTCGGCATCATCGGCCCGTCCGGCGCCGGCAAGTCGACGCTCGCCCGCCATCTCGTCGGCCTGCTCACGCCGACATCTGGCTCGGCGCGCCTCGATGGCGCCGACGTGGCGAAATGGCCGTCGGAGCTGCTCGGCCAGTATCTCGGTTATCTGCCGCAGGATATCGAACTGTTCGCTGACAGCGTTTCGCAAAACATCTGCCGGTTCCGCGATGGCGAGGATGCCGACGTTCTCGCGGCGGCGCAGCTTGCGGGCGTCCACGAAATCATCCTCTCGCTTCCGAATGGCTACGATACGCAGGTGGGAGAAGGGGGGACCATCCTCTCCGGCGGCATGCGGCAGCGCATTGGGCTTGCGCGCGCGGTCTACGGCAAGCCCTCCCTGGTGGTGCTGGACGAGCCGAATTCGAATCTCGACGCGGACGGCGATCTTGCGCTGGCGAACTGCATTCAGGCGCTGAAAGCGCAGGGAACGACCGTCGTCATCGTTTCGCACAGATCCAGCACGCTCGGCGTGGTCGACAAGCTGCTGGTGATGAAAGACGGCGCCGCGATCATCTACGGCCCGCGCGCGGACGTGCTGCCGCGGCTGGCGAGGCCGACGAGCGTGCGCGCCGTGCCGGCGACTGGAGCAGCCTGATGAGCGAAGCCACCTCGATCACGGCGCCGGAGGACGCGGCGCGCGTCGTCGCGAAATCCGGCGACGTGACGCCATACAAGGCGCCAAAGACGCCGGGACCGATCATCGACGCGAAGCCCGTCACCGATTCGATCTGGCGCCAGTCCCTCAGCGGATGGGCGATCATCGCGCTGTTCTTCGGCGGATTCGGCTTCTGGGCGGCCACGGCTCCTCTCAACGGCGCCGTCGTGGCGCAGGCCGTCGTCAAAGTCGAAGGCAACCGCAAGAGCGTCCAGCACCTCGACGGCGGCATCGTCAAGGAACTGCGGGTGAAGGAAGGCGACCGGGTGAAGGCGGGCGACGTGCTGATCGTGCTCGACGATAGCCAGGCGCGCGCCGAGTTCGAAGTGTTCAATCAGCAGAACCTCGTGCTGCGCGCCACCGAGGAGCGCCTCAAGGCCGAGCTCGCGCGCGCCGACAAGATGCAGCTGCCGCGCGATCTCGCCGCGCGCATGGCCGAGCCGGACGCCAAGGGCGTTTGGGACGGGCAGGTCAGCCAGTTCGAGACACGCCGCACCTCGTTGGAAGGTCAGCGCAAGGTCATCCGCGAACGCATCGCGCAGCTCGAACACCAGATCGTCGGCATCCAGGCCCAGCTCAAGGCCTACGAGGCCCAATTTGCCTCCGTGAAGCGGGAGCTCGAAAGCTATCGGCCCCTGGTGGACCGCGGACTGATCACGCTATCGCGGTTTTCGCAGGTCGAACGCCAGGGGCAGGCGATCGAGGGCCAGATTGCCGATGCGAACGCGAACATCGCGCGCGCGCGCCAGCAGATCGCCGAGCAGAGTCAGCAGATCGCGCAGGTCGAAAACGAGCGCATGACCGAAGTGTCGAAGGATTTGCGCGACACGCAGGCACGCCTGCTCGAGGTCATCCCGAAGCTCGCCAACGCGCGTGCCGTGCTGAGCCGCATCGAAATTCGCTCGCCTTATGCGGGCCGCGTGGTCGGGCTCGCCGTTTTCTCCGTCGGCGGCGTCATCGGAAAGGGCGAGAAGATTCTCGATATAGTGCCTGACCAGGAGGCGCTGATCGTCGAGGCACAGGTCGCGGTCGAAGACATCAGCGACGTGCGCCCGAATGCGCGCGCCGAGGTGCA
>CAZUYG010000528.1:0-3480 GCA_964624265.1 uncultured Candidatus Odyssella sp. | reverse complement strand
GCGGCGCGGGCAGGGGAAAGGGCGCGCGTCGTTGCCGGCCCCGGCGCGCTCAGGGGCGCCGCCGCCGGGGCTTCATTTTCGCCGCGGCGCCCTTGGCCCGGGCCGCCGCATACGCGGCGCGCGCCCAATCCGCGAGCGCGTCCGGGTCGTCGAGCACCGCGGCCGGCACCTCGTAATAGGAGGTGAGCGTCGCCGCCGCGCCGAGTCGCTGATAGGTGAAGGGCTTGGCGCCGGCGGCGAGATAATCCGCGCGATTGCCGTCGCCGACCTTGAAATGGAGCGTGTCGCGCGTGACGAGGCCGAACATCAGCCCGTCGCGGAACAGCCCGGCGCCGCCGAACATGCGCCGGAACGCGAACGGCCCGAAGCCGCGCAATTGGTCGGCGATGTGGTCGAGGAAATCGCGGCTGACGGGCATGGCGCCGAGCATCCGCCGGCCGCGTCCGTGCCGCAAGCCGCCGCGCGCGCCGCGTGCGGCATTTTGACGGCGCGAAGCCTCGACAAAGCCGGGATGCTTTGTTATAGACCCCGGCCTTGCGCGCCGGCCTCCGCCGCTTATCTTTCGCAAGCGGAACGCCGCCGAACGGGAACTCCCCGCCGCAAGCGCGACGATCCCGGTACGGGCGATTAGCTCAGTTGGTAGAGCAGCTGACTCTTAATCAGCGGGTCGCAGGTTCGAGTCCTGCATCGCCCACCATCTTTTCAACGCGATAGTTCGGTCAGGGTTTC
This sequence comes from uncultured Candidatus Odyssella sp., assembly GCA_964624265.1. GTDB lineage: Bacteria > Pseudomonadota > Alphaproteobacteria > Bin65 > Bin65 > SBBV01. Next base: position 2,751 of record CAZUYG010000528.1, on the reverse strand, counting down.
CTCCCTTGCGACGGCCTCGTCGCATGTCGTCATTGCGCGCGAAGGACGACGCGCCCGCGATTTTGTAACCGGTCGGGGCTGCGAGCCTTTGCCGGTGCCATGCTCCTTCAGTTGGGCCGACAAGGCCGCCCCTCAGCGGCCGCGCGCGAGCACGGCTTCGGCGCCGGTGGCGACGTCGATCAGTTCCTCCGTCACCGCTTCCTGGCGCGCGCGCCGTTCGAGGCGGCGGAGGCCTTCGAGCTTGCTGCCGATGTTGCGGTCGGCCGAATCCATCAGCATCAGCCGCGCGCCGTTCTCGCTCGCCAGCGATTCGGTCAGCGCCTGCGCCATTTCGGCGAGCACGTATTCGGCGGCGAGGCGCTCGAGCAGCACGGCCGCGGGAAGCTGATGGATCGGCGGCTCTCCCTGCGCGGCGCGGACAAGAAGATCGGGCGGCAACGGGTAGATGCACCGCGCTTCCGCTTCGACATGACCGCCCTTGCCGTAGCGCCCGAAGATGACGATCACTTCCGCCGCCCCGGCGAGGCGCCGCGCCGCGTCGCGCGCGACGCCGAGCACGCCGCCGACATGCGTGGCGGCGGAGAGGATCCACGCGCAAGCCATGCCGCGTTCGGCCGCGCGCGCCGCGCCGCGCCGGCCGATCACGGCCAACGTGCGGCCCGCCGCGCGCGCCGCCGCCTTGTCGAGCAGGCGTTCGTTGAACGCGCCGGCAAAGCCGTGCTCCGAGCACGCGGCCACCAGGAGACGGTCCGCGCGGCGCGCGGACAATTCGGGCCGCGCCGCGCCATTGCGGGCGGCCAGCGCGGCGGCCTTCTGGATTCCGTCTTCGATCACCGCGGCGTAGCGGCGGATGCCGGGCAGCGCCGACTGCGCCTCCTGCACGCGCGCCGCCGCCATCGCCCGCATCGCGCGGATCAGGTCCCGCAGCTCGCCGAGGCTTCCGAGCCTCGCGGCCAGGCGCGCGCGTTGCTCCATGTCAGCCCGGCGCCGGTGCGGCGGGCGCGGCGGGAAGGCTCGCTGCGATGACCTTGAGCAGCGCCGCGCGGTCGTCCGGCGAGAGCAGGCCGCTCGCCTCGATCCGCGCGACGGCCTGCGGGCATTCGGCGCGCAGGCGCACGCCGATCTCCGCCTTGAACGCCTCGATCGCCTCCAGCGGCACCGCGTCGAGCTTCTGCTCGCGCACCGCCAGCAACAGCGCTACCTCCTCGGCCAGCGACAGCGGCCGCAGCTGTGGCTGCGCGAGGATCGCGCGGATGCGCCGGCCATGCTCGATGCGCCGGCGCGTCTCCGCGTCGATCATGGAACCGAAGCGCGTGAACACCTCGAGCTCCAGGAATTGCGCGTAGGTGAGCTTGAGTTCTCCGGCGAGCTCGCGGACGGCGCGGGGCTGCGTCTTGCCGCCCACGCGCGATACGCTGAGGCCGACATTCACCGCCGGCTTCTGCCCCTCGTTGAACAATTTCGGCTCGAGATAGATCTGGCCGTCGGTGATCGAGATCAGGTTGGTCGGGATGTAAGCGGTCAGATCGCCGGCCTGGGTTTCCGCAATCGGCAGCGCGGTGAGCGAGCCGCCGCCGCGCTCCGGCGAAAGCTTGGCCGCGCGCTCCAGCAGGCGGGCGTGGATGTAGAAAATGTCGCCCGGATAGGCCTCGCGCGCCGGCGGGTTGCGCAGCAATAGCGAGAGCTGGCGGTAGACCACCGCGTGCTGCGTCATGTCGTCGATGACCAGCAGCGCATCGCGGCCCTGATCGCGGAAATACTCGGCCATCGCGCAGCCGGCATAGGGCGCGATCCATTGCATCCCCGGCGGCGCCTCGGCCGCGCCGACGACGAAGATGCAGCGGTCGATCGCGCCGTGCGCGCGCACCATGTCGACGATCTGCGCGACGCCGGCGTTCTGCTGCCCCACGGCGACGTAGATGCACACGACGTCCGTGGCGCGCTGATTGACGATCGCGTCCACCGCGATCGCGGTTTTGCCGGTCTTGCGGTCGCCGATGATCAGCTCGCGCTGGCCGCGCCCGATCGGGATCATCGCGTCGACGACGGTGAGGCCGGTGAGCAACGGCTCGGTGATCTCTTCGCGGTCCACGATCGGCGGGGCGGGCCGTTCGATCGGCGAACGCTGTCGGGACGCGATGGCGGGGCCGCCATCGAGCGGCGCGCCGAGCGGATCGACGACGCGGCCGAGCAGCGCCTCGCCGACCGGGACCGTGACGACGCGGCCGGTGCCATGCACTTTGCTGCCTGCGGAGATGCCGCCGCCGTTCGCCAGCAGCACGCAGGAGGCCTCGTCGTCGGCGACGGAAAGCGCAATCCCGAGCGTGCCGTCCGCGAAGCGCACCATCTCGTCGAGGCGCAGGCCGTACAGGCCGCGAATCGTGGCGACGCCGTCGCCGACATGCTCGACGGTTCCGAAAGGGTCTAGCCGCGGGCCCGCTTCGAGCGCCGCCGCGCGCGGCTGCGCTTCCGCCAGGGCGCCGCGCAGCGCCTCACGCAGGTCGCGCGTCATGGCTCAGTGCCTGCTTGGCGCGGTCGAGCTGATCGCGCCAGGTGAATCCCAGAACGGCATGCGGAAAGCGAAGCTCGGCGCCGCCGAGCAGCGCCCGATCGACGGTGAAGCCGATGTCGGCCGCGGTTCCCAGCGCTTCCGTCAGCCGCGCGCGCCAGCGCTGCTGCGCCTCCGGCGGCAGCGGCGCGCCGCCGGCGACTTCGAGCCGCGAAGGGCCGCGGGCAAGATCTGCAGCGAGG
>CAZUYG010000527.1:0-3489 GCA_964624265.1 uncultured Candidatus Odyssella sp. | reverse complement strand
GATTTCGCGCACAACCCGGACAAGATCGCGGCGACGCTGGCAACGCTGCACGCGTTTCCCGGCCGCCTGCTGCTGTTCTTCCAGCCGCACGGCTTCGGGCCGCTGAAGCTGATGCGCGAAGGCTTCACCGCCGCGTTCGCGGACGGCATGCGCGCCGGCGACGTGCTCGTGATGCCCGAACCGGTCTATTACGGCGGGACGACGACGCGCGCGGTGACCAGCGACGACATCGCGCGCGACGTGTCCGCCCGCGGACTCGCGGCCCACGCCTTCAAGGAGCGTGCCGCCTGCGCCGAAAAGCTGCTGGCGCTCGCCCGCCCCGGCGACCGCATCGTGGTGATGGGCGCGCGCGACGACACGCTCTCGGAATTCGCGGCGGAGTTGCTGCGGCGGCTCGGATAAGCGGCGGCGCAGAGCTTCGCGCGCGTCTGGGGAGGAATCGAGACGATGAAACCCGTCGCATTGGCCGTCATCGGCGCGGGACTCATCGGGCAGCGTCATGCCGAGCTGATCGCGGGGGAGCCGGAGGCGCGGCTTGCCGCCATCGTCGACCCGGCGCCCGGCGGCCGCGACGCGGCGGCGCGGCTGGGCACGCCGTGGTTCGCGCGCTTCGCCGACCTGCTCGCTCACGCGCGCCCGGACGGCGTCATCGTGGCGACGCCGAACCAGCTCCACGTCGAGCACGGGCTCGAAGCCGTCGCCGCCGGGATTCCGGCGATCGTCGAAAAGCCGCTGGCCGATACGGTCGCCGGCGCCGAGCGCCTCGTGGCGGCGGCGGACGCGGCCGCCGTGCCGCTGCTCGTCGGCCATCACCGCCGCTACAATCCGATCGTCCGCGCGGCCAAGGCCGTCATCGGCGAAGGGCGCCTCGGCCGCATTCTGACCGTCCACGGGCAGTTCTGGCTGCTGAAGCCCGACGATTATTTCGCCGCCGGATGGCGGCGCGCGCCCGGCGCCGGCCCGGTCTTCATCAATCTCATTCACGACATCGACCTGCTGCGCCATCTCTGCGGCGAGATCGTCTCGGTGCAGGCCATCGAATCGAACGCCGCGCGCGGGCACGCCGTCGAGGACACGGCGGCGATCCTGCTGCGCTTCGCGGGCGGCGCGCTCGGGACGGTGACCGTCTCCGACGCCGTTGCCGCGCCCTGGAGCTGGGAGCTGACGAGCGGCGAGAACCCGGTCTATCCGCGCCAGGACGCGGGCTGCTACCAGATCGGCGGAAGCGCGGCTTCGCTTGCGATCCCGCAGATGGATGTGTGGTCCTATCCCGGCAAGCGCGGCTGGTGGGAGCCCTTGGCGCGCGAGCGCATCGCGGTGGCGCCGGCCGACCCACTGCCGCTGCAGATCCGCCATTTCTGCGACGTGATCCGCGGCCGCGCGGCGCCGTTCGTGCCCGCGCGGGAAGGCCTGGCCGCGCTGCGCGTGATCGCCGCGATCAAGGAGGCGGCGCGCACCGGCGGCATGGTGGCGGTCGGCTAGCGCGCGAGCTGGAAACGCTCGAAGCTTTCGAGCGCCTCTTCGATGCGGCGTTTCTTTTCCGCGCGGCCGCCTTTCGCGATCCAGGTCCATTTCCGGATCAGCAGCCGGCCGTTCTCGCGATCCGTCTTGAGGTCGAGCGCGGCCGCGATCTCGTCGCCGATCAGCACGGGCAGCGCGAAATAGCCGAACACGCGCTTGGCCGCCGGCACATAGGCCTCGAAGCGGTGCTCATAGCCGAAGAACAACGCGAGGCGCTTCCGCAGCAGGATCAGCGGGTCGAACGGCGAGAGGATGTGGACGAGATCGGGCGGCGCGGCCGCGTCGTCCGCGAGCGCATCGGGCCGCGCCCAATGCTCGATTTTGCCCGCGCCCTCGAGCGCGAGCGGAACGAGTTCGCCGCGGCGCGCGCGCGCCTCGATGAGCCTCCGGATCGCAGGCTTGTTCGGCGCATCGAGATGGCAGATCGAATCGAGGCTCACGATGCCCTGCGCGCGCAATGCGCGATCGAGCCTGTATTCGGCGATTTCGCGCTCCGTGGCGGCGCGGGGCGCCTTCTCCCACCCGAAATGGCGGTTGGCCAGCTCGTAGGTCTTGAGCATGCCGTCGCGGCGGCTGATCGCGAGCTCGCCGCGGAAGAACGCGAGCTGGAGCGCGCGTTTCGAGGGCTTGCGGCTCGCCCATTCGTGATCTTTCTCCACCAGCACGTCGTCGTCGATGTCGCGGATCGAGAGCGGGCCGTGGCGGCGGATGCGGCCGAGCACCTTGCGCAGCTCGCCCGGCTTCACGCCGTCGAAATAAAAGCTGCGCTGGCGCCATTCGCGCAGCATCGCGCGCCGGAAGAAGCGCACATCGCGCACCGGAACGAAGGCGAGTGCGTGAGTCCAGTATTCGAAGACCGATTTCTCGACGCTCTGCGCGTGGTGGAGGTCGTCGCGCCGGTAGCCGGGGATGCGCGTGGCCAGGATGTGATGGTGGCAGCGCTCGACGACGTTGATCGTGTCGATCTGCACGTAGCCGAGATGCTCGACCGCCGCGCGCACCGCCGCGGGGCCGGCGCCGAACGGGGCCGCCGTGTCGAGCCGCTGCGCGCGGATCCACAGGCGGCGGGCTTCCGAGAGCGGCAGCGGCGCGGGCGGCGGCGTGCGGGGCATGGGGCGAAGGCGGCGAAGTCCGTCGAGAGCGGCGCGAAATTCTAGCCGCCGCGCCGCGCATGGCGAGAGCCTGCCGCGGGCGATCATCCACAGGCACAAAGATGATTGACAGTTTTGTCAGTATTACTAATATTTCTATCAGGAGGGGATCGGGATGGCGAAATCCGCGTCGAAAACGGCCGCACGGCGGCACGCGCCGCCCGTTGCGGCGGCGGTGCGGCGCGATGCGCGGACCGGCATCCTCGCGGCGGCGCTGCAGGTGTTCGCGCGCGACGGATTCGACGGCGCGGCGCTGACCGATATCGCGGCGCTGGCCGGCGTCGGCCATCCGCTCATCCACTACCATTTCGGCACCAAGGAGCGCCTGTGGAAGGCCGCGATCGACTACGCGTTCGGCGGCGCCGTGGAGGCGCTCGAGCGGATCGTGAGCGCGTCGCGCGATCTCGAGCCGGTCGACATGCTGCAGATCATGTGCCGCGCCGGCATGCGCTCGGCGGCCGAGCACCCCGAGCGCATGGCGATGGTGTTCGGCGAAGCGCGCAACGGCAGCGAGCGGTTCGCCTGGGTCTCCAGCCGCTACCTCGCGCGGATCTACGGGATGCTCGATCAGGCGATCGAGGCGGCGGTGCGAAAGGGTCAGATCAAGCCGGTCGCGTCCGCGCACCTCACCGCGCTGCTCGTCGGCGCGAGCTTCGCGTTCTTCTCGATCGCGCCGGTGGTCGGCCATTTGTACAAGCTCGACACCCGGCGCCCCGACGTCATCGAGCGTCACATCGACAGCGTCATCGAGGTGGTGATGAACGGCTTGAGGTGCTGACGGCGGACGCCGCCGCGGCGACGAAATATCGAAACCAGG
>CAZUYG010000526.1:0-3489 GCA_964624265.1 uncultured Candidatus Odyssella sp. | reverse complement strand
GTCGAAGGCGGCGCTGAACATGGTGGTGAAGAGCCTCGCGATCGATCTCAGTCCGAAGCGCATCATCTGCGCGGCCGTGCATCCGGGCTGGGCGCGGACAGACATGGGTACGGCTGCGGCGCCGGTCGCCGTTGCCGACAGCGTGGCGGCGCTGCGCGCGCTCGTAGAGCGGCTGGAGCCGCACCACAACGGGCGCTTCATCAATTACGACGGACAGGAACTGCGCTGGTAGGAGCGGGCACGATGCTGCTGAGCGAGGAGCAAATCCTGATCCGCGACAGCGCGCGGGCTTTCGCGCAAGATAAGCTCGCGCCGGGCGCGGCGGAGCGCGACAAGACCGGCGAGCCGCCGATCGCGCTGCTGCGCGAGATGGGCGCGCTCGGCTTCATGGGCATGACGGTGTCGCCGGATTGGGACGGGGCGGGCGCCGACTATGTTTCCTATGTGCTGGCGATGGAAGAAATCGCCGCCGGCGACGGCGCGGTTTCGACCATCATGTCGGTCAACAATGCGCCCGATTGCCTGGCGATCGAGCGCTTCGGCACCGGCGAGCAGAAGGAGCGGTGGCTGAAACCGCTGGCCAAGGGCGAAATGATCGGCGCCTTCGCGCTGACCGAGCCGCAGGCCGGCTCCGACGCCTCCGATCTCAAGACGCGCGCCCGGCCCGACGGCAATGGCTACGTCCTCTCGGGCACCAAGCAGTTCATCACCTCGGGCAGCATCGCCGACGTGGTGCTGGCCTTCGCCGTCACCGATCCGGCCGCGGGCAAGCGCGGCATCACGGCGTTTCTCGTGCCGACCGACGCGCCGGGCTACAAGGTCCTGCGGCGCGAGGAAAAGCTGGGCCAGCGCGCCTCGGACACCTGCGCGCTCCAATTCGACGAAATTCGGCTCCCGGGCGCCGCGCGGCTCGGCGAGGAGGGCGAGGGCTATCGCATCGCGTTGGCCAATCTCGAGGCGGGACGGCTCGGCATCGCGGCGCAGTCGATCGGCATGGCGCGCGCGGGCTTCGAGGCGGCGCTGGCCTATGCCAAGGAGCGCAAGCAGTTCGGCAAGCCGATCATCACGCATCAGGCCATTGCCTTCCGCCTCGCCGAGATGGCTACCGAGATCGAGGTGGCGCGCCAGATGCTGCATCACGCGGCGCGCCTGCGCGACGCCGGCCGGCCGTGCCTCACCGAAGCGGCGATGGCCAAGCTCCAGGCGAGCGAGATGGCCGAGCGCGTGTGCTCGGCTGCCATCCAGATCCACGGCGGCTACGGCTATCTCGCGGATTTCCCGGTCGAGCGCATCTACCGCGACGTGCGGGTCTGCCAGATCTACGAGGGCACCAGCGAGGTGCAGAAGATCATCATCGGGCGTGCGCTTGGGGCGGCCTGACCGGCGGATTGTGCTGACACATTCGCATTCGCGAATTCATGGCTGCCGTGACGATGCCGCGCTTTGACCGGTTGCGGAAGGCGGCTAAAAACACCCGTCCGTCGCCACGAATGAAGGGCCTGCCCGCCGCCCCCTGTACCGATGCAGGGACGCGCATGTCGGCGGGTGGAGCGCCATGAACGCCGTACCCCATTTCCGCCGCAACCTCAGCTTGTTGGCGGTTTGCTGGTCCATTGTCGCGATCACCAACATGCTGAACGTCAGCGCCTCGGCGCTGGTCGGCCACATGCTGGCGGAGAACAAGGCGCTGGCGACGATGCCGATCGCGCTGCAGTGGGTCGGCATCGCGCTGTGCACGGTTCCGGCGTCCTACGTGATGAGCAAGATCGGCCGGCAGGGCGGTTTCATCATCGCCGGCGTGGTGGTGTGCGCCGGGGCGGGCTTCGCCATTCTCGGCATCTACGAACGCGCTTTCGGCATCTACTGCGTCGGCTCCTTGCTGCTCGGCGCCGGGCAGGGGTTCGCCTGGTATTATCGCTTCGCCGCCGCCGAGGCGGCGCCCGCGCACTGGAAGAGCCGCGCGATCTCGCTGGTGCTCGCCGGCGGCGTCATCTCCGGCCTCGTCGGGCCCTCGATCGCCGATTTTTCGAAAGACATGCTGGCGCCGGTGGTGTTCGCGGGCGCTTTCGTTTCCATCATCGTGTTGCAGGCGGTGGTGATCGGGCTGCTGCTGCTCATCCGCATTCCGCGGCCGGCGCCGATGAAGTTCACCGGCGGCCGGCCGCTGCTCGAGATCGCCCGCCAGCCCAAATTCTTCGTGGCCGCGATGGCCGGCATCGTCGCCTATTCCGGCATGGTCATGCTGATGTCGGTGACGCCGCTGGCGATGCAGATCTGCGGCCTCGATTTCTACCAGACGACGTCGGTCATCCAGTGGCACGTGCTCGGCATGTACGTGCCGGCGTTCTTCACCGGCAATCTCATCCGCCGTTTCGGCCCCTACAAGGTGATGCTGACGGGCGGATTCGCGATGGCCACCTGCATCCTGATCGGATCGCTCGGCCAGAGCTACATCCACTTCTGGGCCGCGCAGACCCTGCTCGGCATCGGCTGGAACTTCCTCTATGTGGGCGCCACGACGCTGCTGACCGAAACCTACACGGTGGAGGAACGTGCGAAGACCCAGGCGCTCAACGAACTGCTCGTGTTCGTCGTCACCGGCCTCGCGATCTTCTTCTCGGGCCAGATGCTGCACAATGTCGGCTGGACCGCCGTGAATCTCGGCGCGCTGCCGCTGGTGCTGCTCACGCTCGGCGCCACCACGTGGCTCTGGCTGAAAACGCGCAAGCCGGGCGCAAAGCTCGGCGAGACGCCGATCGAGGCCGCGGCGAAATAGGGCCGCTCGCTCAGAATTTCAGGTCCATCACCACCGGGCAGTGGTCGCTCGCCTTCGGGCGGTCCCAGCCGATGCGCGGATAGCGCGGCCCCTGATAGCGCTCGGCCCGATAGGGCAGGCCGGGGCGCAGGATACGCGGGAGCGCGTCCTTGTTCCGGCGCGCGAGCGCGGGCGAGAGCAGCAGGTAATCGAGCTGGCGATAGGCGCGCTCGTCCGGGAAGAAATGCGTCCAGCGATCCTTGGGATCGGCGATGCGCTTGATCGCGTCGACGGCGAAGCCGCCGTCGAGCAGCGGCGCCAGCGCATGGCGGTCGTCGGGCGCGCCGTCCTCTTCCGTGTAGTCGTTGAGGTCTCCGGCGACGACCCAGTCGGCCGTGGCGGGATCGGGAAAGTGGCGCTCGATGATGCGGCGCACGGCAAGCGCTTCGGCCTCGCGCCACGCGCGCGTCTTTTCGCGGTCCGGGTGCATCGACTTGAAATGGCAGACGAAGACCGGCAGCACCTTCTCGCCGGCCTGCACATGCACTTCGAGGCAATCGCGCTTGAAGATGCGGTCGCGCGTCGATTCGACGATCTTGGGCTTGTCGATGTGCAGCTCGTCCCAGCGCAGCGCCTGGTGCGTGACGATGCGCTCGAGCGGGAAGCGGCTCATCACGGCGACGTCGATGTGCCGTCCGTCATTGCCTTCGATCAGGACGGAGTGCTGGTAGTGC
>CAZUYG010000525.1:0-3495 GCA_964624265.1 uncultured Candidatus Odyssella sp. | reverse complement strand
CGCTGCCAGGGCAGGATGAAGCTTGCGGAATTCCTCGAAGTTCTCGAACACCGCTTTCACGAGGACGTACACAGCATCGGCGGGCACCCTTGATGACGCCACGAGCGTCGCAAGGACGCCATAGGTGCGGGTTTCCTGCGGATTGTTCGAATAGATCCCGCCGGGAATCGTCGCGTAGGCGTAGTACGGCTTCGACTTGACGAGCTGGTCGACCAACGCCCCGGTCACGGGCACCAGCCTCGCACCGCAAGTCGTGGTCGGATCCTGGATGTTGGCCGAGGGGTAGCCTACGCCATAGGCGAACGCATCGATCTTGCCATCGCAGAGCGCGGGTCCGTGTTCGTCGGCCTTCATTTCCGCGGCCATGCTGAAGTCCTGCAACTTCCACCCGAGCGCCGAAAGCAACTCCTCGATCGAAGCACGGGTACCAGACCCCGGATTGCCGACGTTGAAACGCTTCCCCTTCAGGTCCTCGAGCCCTCGCACGTTGGACTCCTTGCGAGCGACGATCGTGATGGGTTCCGGATGCAGGGACATCACCGAGCGCAGCTCACCCAACGCGCCATCCTTCTCGAACTGGCCGGTCCCCTTGATCGCGTTGTAGTGCACGTCGGACTGCGCGATACCCAGGTCGAGATCACCTGCCTTGAGTGCCTGAACGTTCGCGACCGACCCACCGGTCGACTCCACGGAACACCGAATTCCGTGCGTCTTGCGATCCTTGTTCACGAGACGACAAATCGCCCCACCGGCGGCGTAGTAGACGCCCGTCACCCCTCCAGTACCGATGGTGACGTATTTCTGTTGTGCGTGTGCCGCAGGGGAAGCGAATCCCGCGACGACGAGCGCACCAACAGCAAGACAAGGGAATACGCGCATCAAGGACTCCCGGACTGACGCAACTGGCGTTCGAGGTTACCGGCCCCGAACGACACCGGCAACCGGATCAGGGTGCACGCAGGGTACGTTCAAGCGCGACCGCAAGCTTCTCGCACAGTTCGTCGAGCTGCGGTTCCTCGATGATGAAGGGCGGTGCCAGCAGCACGTGGTCTCCGCGCACCCCGTCGACCGTGCCTCCGCTCGGGTAGCAGAGCAGCCCCGCCTCGAGGGCCGACTTCTTGAGCCGCAAGTGGGCCTTCATCGACGCATCGAACGGCGCCCTGCTATCGCGGTCCTGCACGAGTTCCAAGGCCCAGAACAATCCGCGACCCCGAATGTCACCGACATGAGGATGATCACCGAACGCCTCGCGAAGCCTGCGCTCGAGCGCCGCTCCAAGCGGCGCAACGCGTGCCAGGAGTCCATCCTCATGAAGGAGCTTCTGAACCGCCAACGCGCCCGCGCACGCAGCCGCGTGCCCGAGGTACGTGTGGCCGTGCTGGAATGACCCGCTCCCGGATACCACCGCGTCATGGACCCGGCGTGAAACGAGGATTGCGCCAATGGCCTGGTAGCCCGCCCCGAGCCCCTTCGCCACCGTGACCAGGTCGGGTACGACGCCTTCCGGCTCGAACGCGAAGAGCGATCCGCAGCGCCCCATGCCGCACATCACCTCGTCGGCGATCAGCAGGATGCCATGGCGATCGCAGACCTCGCGAATGCGGCGGAAGTATCCGGCGACCGGCGGGACGGCGCCGAGCGTCGCGCCCACGACTGTCTCGGCGACGAAGCCGATGACCGTATCCGGACCCAGGCGCAGGATTTCCGCTTCCAGTTCGCCAGCAAGGCGCTTCCCGTAGGCCTCTTCGCTCTCCCCCGCCTCCATTCCGCGATACGGATAGCAGGGCGACACGTGACTCGCTTCGAATAGCAGGGGCTCGAACGGTCGCCGTCTTGCGGCATTCCCCCCGACCGCGAGCGCCCCCAGCGTGTTGCCGTGGTAGGACTGCCGTCGCGCGATCAAGTGGCGGCGCCGGGGTTCACCCTTCTCGAGGAAATATTGTCTTGCGAGCTTGAGCGCGCCCTCCACGGCCTCCGAGCCGCCGGACAGGAAATAGACCTTGTCGAGAGTCGCGGGCGCGCGCGACGCGAGCGCTTCAGCCAGCGCCTCCATGGGCTCGTTCGTAAAGAACGAGGTGTGGGCGAAAGGCAGCCTGCTGAGCTGCTCGTGGATCGCGCTGACCACTGCGGCATCGGAGTGTCCGAGGCAGGACACCGCGGCGCCGCCGGATGCGTCCAGGTAGCGCCGTCCTTCGCGGTCGAACAGGTAGGGTCCTTCACCGCGCACCGCGACCCGGTACGAGTCTCGCGGGCTGCGATGAAAGACGTGTGTCACGCGCCGAGTCGTTGGTGCAGCAGCGTGCGGCGCCGATCGAGCTCGCCCGGCAGATGCGAGCCAAGCTTGCCCAGCAGTTCGTCGTGCGACGCGACCTCTTCCTTCCACGCCGTACCGTCGACGCGGGAGATCTCGTCGTATTCGGTCGACGCAAAGTGATCCAGTCCGGACCAGTTGAGGTCGCCATGCCGCGGCACGATGCCCAGGGGGGTCTCGACTCCCTGCGCGTGTCCCTCGCAGCGCGAGACGATCCAGTCCAGCACGCGCATGTTTTCGCCGAACCCGGGCCAGATGAAACGATTGCTGGCGTTCTTGCGGAACCAGTTGACGCGGAAGATCCGCGGCGGCTTCGCCACGGCGGAGCCCATCTTCAACCAGTGCGCAAAGTAGTCGCCCATGTGGTAGCCGCAGAACGCAAGCATCGCCATGGGATCGCGCCGCACGACCCCGACCTTGCCCGTAATCGCGGCGGTGGTCTCGGAACCGAGCGTCGCGGCCATGTACACGCCGTCCTCCCAGTTCGGTGCTTCCACGACCAGCGGAACAGTGGAAGAACGGCGCCCGCCGAAGATGAATGCCGAAATCGGTACGCCCGCCGGGTCTTCCCAGAGCTGGTCGATGGAGGGGCACTGCGACGCCGCGACCGTGAAGCGCGAATTCGGGTGCGCTGCGGGTCGCCCGCATCCCGGCGTCCACGGATTGCCCTGCCAGTCGATGAGCTGCGCCGGCGGCTCCTTGGTCATGTCCTCCCACCACACGTCGCCATCGGGTGTCATCGCGACGTTGGTGAACACGACATCCCGATGCAGCATCTTCATCGCGTTCGGGTTGGTGGCCTCCGAGGTCCCGGGGGCGACGCCGAAGAAGCCGGCTTCCGGGTTGATGGCGTGGAACCGGCCATCCTTGCCGGGCTTGATCCACGCGATGTCCTCGCCAATGGTGGTGACCTTCCAGCCCTTGTATGCGGCCGGCGGAATCAGCATCGCGAGATTGGTCTTTCCGCAGGCGCTGGGGAACGCGGCGGACACGTAGGTCTTGACCCCCTTGGGCGACTCCAGGCCGAGGATCAGCATGTGCTCGGCCAGCCAGCCCTCGTCGCGCGCCATCACCGAAGCAATGCGCAATGCGAGGCACTTCTTGCCCAGCAGCGCATTGCCGCCGTAGCCCGAGCCGTACGACCAGATCTCGCGCGTCTCCGGGAAGTGCACGATCCACTTCTC
>CAZUYG010000524.1:0-3498 GCA_964624265.1 uncultured Candidatus Odyssella sp. | reverse complement strand
ACGCTCGAGATCGGCGATTTTCGCCGCTACCTCGACCGCTACTGGCGCCCGCACCGCCTGGTGATGGAAAACCACCAGACCGGCAAGGTGACCGAGCTTCTGTGGGACAGCTACCGCTTCCGGCAGAACCTGGCGATGCGCGATTTCGAGCAGACGTCGCTAGAGTGGCTGCGCTGAACGGGCGCGGCCGGTTGCCGCCGGCACCCGGCGCGGCCTAGTCTGCCTTCCCGAGCTGGCGCGAAATCTCGCACGCCGTCAGCGGCAGCGATTCGTCCTCGGCCGCGATGGCGGCCTCCATCAATTCCGCGGCGGGTTCGCCGCGGCCGTCGGCGGCGGCGCTGGCCAGCGATGCGGCGAGCAACAAATCGCGCCACGGTCCGCTTTCGAGCCGTTTCGGCACCAGAGCCAGCACTTGCTCGGGCCGCGGGGCCCGCCCAAGGCCGCGAAGCTGCTGTTCGGCCTGGCACACCGCCCCGCGCACGCTCTCGTCGAAGGCAACGACGCGCGGGGTCGCCCGGTCGGCAACGCGGCACTGCGCCAGCCGTCCCGCGCCGGCGACTCCGTCGTCGCGCAGATGCATGGAGACGCTGGTGTGAACGTGCGCGGCCTGAACGGCGCCCACGCGGGCCGCCATGCATTCGCCGAGCAGCGAGAATTCGAACAGATTGTAGCTAAGCAGCTTGAACGCGTCGTTCGCGCGCATCGCCGCCGACGAGATCAGGCCCGACTCGCGCAACAGGAAATGCAGGCCGAACGCGCACGGCAGGTCGGGGGTGGTCAGCGCCGCGGCGGTGTCGCGCGGATGGAAAATCGGAATCGAGGCGCGCTTCGTGTTGGGCCGCTGCAGCAGCGTGCGCGCGGCTTCCTCGAACAGGTTTCCTTGCGCGCCGAAGAGCCGCGCGCCATAGGCCGAGCCGGGCAGGCTTTCGCCGCCCGCCGCGAAGCGCGAGGCGCCGTTCGTGTAGAACGCGATCTGCGGATACGAATCCGACCCGGACAGGAGATAGAGGAATCGCGCCGCCGCGAGACCGGGTGAAAACGCGAGTACGCGGTCGGAAACGACGGGCACGCGGCGCGCGGGCGCGCGCAGCGCCACCGCGCAGTTGAAAATCTCGCGGATCCGCTTGTGCGCGTTCATCGATTGCGCCGACGACCGGTATTCGAGCCCTTGCTCCAGGATCGTCTGGCATACCGCCTTGACGGCCTCGCCCACCGAATCGGCAGTGAGCGAGGATACCAGCGGAAGGGGCCACGCACCTGCCGCGCTGTCCGGCGTCTCGTCTACCAGGGCAGCCACGGCGCTCGTCATTGCACCGGCTCCGCGGCCGGGGCCCGCGCCGGAGCGCCGCCCAACGCGCCGGCAATCTCGGCGAGCGTCCGGTCCGGGTGCTCGATCGCCATCTCGATGCAGCGGCGGTAGCGCGCGAGCAGCCGCTCCGCCGTCATTCTGTCGAAGACGTCGGCGTTGTACCGGAACTCCCCGCAGATCTCGCCCTCGTAGTCCTGGACATAGACCACGATGTCGCGATCGCAGCCCTCGTTGGGCATCGGGATGCTCTCGACCTCGATTCCGACGAGGCTCAACCGCGAGCCGGGCCGGTGGAACAGGGTCGCGAGGCCCATGTCGTCGACGCTCTCGGGCCGCCGCATGGTGAACTCGAACTGGTCAAGCGCCGCAGCGATGGTGCCGCGAATGACTTCGTTCGGCTTGCCGTCCATCGACTCGACCGCGTGGTGCGCCACGCATTCGCGGGCCAGCGACGACTGCAGGCTCGCCGACTGGCGGCGGAGCAGCGCCGCGAAGCTCTCGGCCGGATCGAGGGTGAACCGGTCGACCGACATTTTTTCCACCCAGCCCACGAGGGCCGCGAGGCGCCGGTCGGGGCGGTTCGCGCTGCAATACCAAACCGGGATATCCGCCGCGCCCGATTCGGCATGCAGCCATGCCTTGTACGCTGCGAGCAGCGTCGCATAGACCGACGCGCCCGAGGCGCCGGCGAACGCCGCCACGCGCCGCGTGAACGCTTCGTCCCAGGCGAAATCAATGCGCCCGCCGTGCCGGATCGGTCCGGCGCCGCGGGGACGGTCGAACGGCAGCGGAACGAGCGCGCCCGGAGCAGCGAACTGCTCGCGCCATTCGGCGAGGGCCTGCTGGCCTTCGGGCGTGCCGGGCAGGGCGCGATCGGCCCGGGCGAACGCGCTGAAATCCAGCTCCGCGCCGGCTTCGGGCGCATCGGCCGCGACTCCGAGATAGCCGGTGATCAGGTCGCGCAGCAGCTGCTCCATCGACCACCCGTCGGTGATGATGTGATGCATGCGGACGAGCAGAACGTCGCGTCCCTGCGGCCGGTGAAAGACTTCCAACCGGAACAGCGGGCCGTGGTCGAGGTCGTAGGGCTCCCACGCGCGCAATTCGAGCAGCCCGCGGAATGCCGCCTCGTCGAGCGACGTGGTGTCGTAGGCCTCGAGGCCGAGCGGATGCTCGTCGAGCACGCGCACCGCCGGCGCGCCGTTGACGGACGGATACACCGTCCGGAGGATCGAGTGCTTCGCGACCAGGCGGCTGAAAACCTGGCGAAGGCGGGGCACGTCGACTCCGGGCCGCACGCCGATCACCTGCACGACCTCCAGATTGCGGAGCGCCGTGGCGCCCGCCGGCGCGTTTCGCACGACGTGCCAGATCGCCTCCTGCTGGAAGGTGAGCGGATAGTCGCCGGATTGCGCGCCGCCTTCGCTGGCCGCAGCGGCGGTGGCCGACGCCTTGGCATCGCCGCTCGATTGGAGATTCTCGAGAATGGCCGCAGCCAGCCCGGAAAGCGTCGGCCGCTGCAGGAAGCGGTTGACCGGAAGGCTGATCGCGAGCTCGCCTTCGATGCGGTTCTTGAGCTCGAACGACGTCAGAGAGTCGAGGCCGAACTCGCTCAATATGCGGTCGGGGTCGAGCTTCGCCGGGTCCACCCGCAGCACCTTGCCGATGTGCTGCGCGAGATATTTCGTGACCATGCCCGGCCGCGCCGCTTCGGGTGCGCTCATCACGTCGACGCGGAAGCGCCCGCCGCCGGATGCCGCGCCGTCGCTTTCCGCGAGATCGGCGAGCCGCGGCACGGCCTTGAGCTGCGGATTCGCGCGCGCGATCAGACCCCAATTGGCCTTCATGTAGGCCACCGAGGCGACATCTTTGTTGAGCAGGATCCCGAGTCCGCGCACCGCGTCGATGACGTCGACCGGCGGCATGCCCATGCTCGTCATGTAGCGCGCCAGCGCGCGGTTGCGGTGCACGACGCCGGTGCCGCCGATCGGTCCCCAATTGACGGAGAGGGCGGGCAGGCCGGCGGCGCGCCGCCAGCGCGCGAAAGCGTCGAGATAGGCGTTCGCCGCGACGTAGTTCGCCTGGCCCACCGAGCCGAGCAGCGCGGCCACCGACGAGAACAGAACGAAGTGATCGAGCGGCGCGCCGCGCGTCGCCTCGTGCAGGTTCCACGTGCCGGCGAGCTTGGG
>CAZUYG010000523.1:0-3503 GCA_964624265.1 uncultured Candidatus Odyssella sp. | reverse complement strand
GAGCTTACATGTTCGCCAAACTGCACTCGCTTCGAACGCCCGCGCTCGCGGCGGCCATCGCCGCGGCTATCGCGGGGCTGCCGGCCCTGGCGTCGGCGCAGCAGGCCACGCTCAAGGTCGTGTCCTTCGTGCCGAAGACGGTCAGCTATTCGATGACCTTCCAGAAGCTGTTCGTCGACAAGGTGAACGGCGATCCGAAATCGCCGATCAAGATCGACTTTGCCGGCGGCCCCGAAGTGACGCCGCCCGCGCAGCTCGGCAACGCCGTGAAATCGGGCGTGATCGACATGCAGCTCGGGCCGCCGGGCCTGTGGCTCAATCTGGTGCCCGAAGGCGACGCCGTGTTCGGCAGCAACCTGACGCCGGCCCAGGTGCGCGCGAACGGCGGCATGGACCTGCTCAACCAGGTTTTCGCGAAGAAGCTCAACTCCACGATCCTCGCGCATGCGGCTGGCGGCTTCGGCTTCCACATATTCTTCAAGAACGCGCCCAAGATGGCGGCCGACGGGAACGTCGATCTCAAGGGCATCAAGGTGCGCGTGGCGCCGGCCTGGCGCGACTTCGTGACCGGGCTCGGCGGTACCGGCATCGTGATTCCGGTGCCCGAGGTCTACACCGCGCTCGAGCGCGGCACGGTGGACGCCACCGGCTGGCCGATCAACGGACTGTCCGACCTCGGCTGGAGCAAGTTCCTGAAGTACCGCGTCGATCCGCAGTTCATGCAGACCGACGTGATGCTGATCGTGAACAACGACGCGTTCAACAAGCTGAATGCCGCGCAGAAGGCCTATCTCGTCAAGGCGGGCCTCGACTACGAGAAGACGTCGTACGACGCCGAGGCCGCGATCACGAAAGCCGAGGACGCCAAGCTGCGCGCCGGCGGCATGACCGTGATCGAGCTCAAGGGCGAAGGCCGCAAGAAGTACCTGGCCGCCGCCTACGAGATCCCGTGGCAGCGCCTGAAGTCGCGCGACGCGACGAACTACGACGCGCTCCGCGCGAAGTTCTACAAGGCGGAGTAGCGCCGGCATGAACGCCAGCGAGAGCGCGATCGGACGGGCCTTGGCGCCGCTGTTCGCGCTCTCGCTGCGCGTTGCCCAGGCCATGGCGGCGCTGTGCTGCGCACTGCTCGCCGTCGTCGCGGCCGCGATCGTCTACGACGTTTCGGTGCGCGCTCTGAATCTGCAGCCGCCGAACTTCACCGTCTCTTTCACCGAATACGTGCTGCTCTACACCACGATGCTCGGCGCCCCCTACATGGTGCGGCGCAAGGGCCACATCCTCGTCGAGGCGCTGATCGAGAACGTGCCGCCGGCCGTGCACCGCGCGATGGCCCGGATGGTGTATCTGGTGTGCACGCTGCTCTCCGCCGCCCTCGCCTACTACGGCGCGAAGCTGCTCGCACAGGGCATCGCCACCGGCGACATGGAATTCCGCTCCTTCGACATGCCGCGCTGGATTCTCGACATCACGCTGCCGCTGGGCTTCGGCTTCTCGGCGATCGAATTCCTGCGCTACCTCGTGGGCGTCGACACGCTCTACAAGGTGAAGGCGCAGGACAAGGACGGATTTTAGCGCCGATGGAATGGTATTGGGCCGCGGCGCTGTTCCTGGGCGGCATCTGCCTGTTGATGTCGCTCGGCATTCCGGTCGCCTTCTCGTTCTTTCTCGTCAACATCGCCGGCATCGCCGTCTTCGTCGGCCGCACGGAAGCCGGCATCGATCAGATGCTGCGCAACGGCATCGCGTCGATCACCAATTTCTCGCTGGCGCCGGTGCCGCTGTTCCTGATCATGGGCACCTTGTTCTTCCGGTCGGGCCTCGCCAAGCGCGTGCTCGACGCGATCGACGTGTGCTTCGGGCGGCTGCCGGGGCGGCTTTCCTACGTGACCGTCACGGCCGGCGTGATTTTCGCCGCGCTGTCGGGCTCGTCAATGGCGAACACCGGCATGATGGGCACGCTGATGGTGCCCGAGATGCTGAAGCGCGGCTACAAGCGCCACATGGCGCTCGGCCCCGTGCTCGGCGCCGGCGGCCTCGCGGTGATCATTCCGCCTTCGGGACTGGCCGTCCTGCTCGGCTCGCTCGCGCAGATCGACATCGGCGCGCTGCTGCTCGCCGGCGTGATCCCCGGCGTGGTGCTGGGCGTCCTCTACATGAGCCTCATCTACTTCCAGACGCGCCTCGATCCGATGGCGGCGCCGCAATACGAAGTGGCCGCCATGCCGTTCTGGGCGAAGGCGCGGCTGGTGTCGGTCAACATCCTGCCGATGGGCTTCATCGTCTTCTTCGTCGTCGGCTTCATGATCCTCGGCATCGCGACGCCGACCGAATCGGCCGCATTCGGCGCGTTCGCGACGCTGCTGCTGGCGCTCGCCTACCGCGCGCTGAGCTGGGACGCGATCAAGGAAGCGCTGATGGACGCGTTCCGCGTCAGCGCGATGAGCTTCCTTCTCATCATGGCATCCTCAACCTTCAGCCAGCTCCTCGCGCAATCGGGCGCCTCGGCGGGCATGGTGAAATGGGCGACGGGATTCGATCTCGGCCCCACCGCGATGCTGGTGATGATGATCGCCATCCTGCTGGTGCTCGGCTGCTTCATGGATCAGCTCTCCATGATGCTGCTGACGCTGCCGATCTTCGTGCCGCTGGCGAAGATGCTGGGCTTCGACCTCGTTCTCTGGGGCGTCATCATCCTGCTGGCGCTCGAGATCGGCTTCACGACACCGCCGTTCGGCCTGCTGCTGTTCGTGATGATGGGCGTGGTGCCGGGCACGACGCTGTGGCAGGTGAGCAAGGCGGCGCTGCCCTACATCGCCTGCCATTTCATCCTGATCACGATGATGATCGTCTATCCGCCGCTCGCGACATGGCTTCCGAAGTTCATGCAATGAGCGGCCCCGCCGGAGTTCCGCAATGACCGATCCCGCCGTCTTGCGCCAAGCGCGCATCGATCTCGCCGCGGCCCTGCGCTGGGGCGACCGCCACGGGTTCGGCGAAGCGATCGGCAACCATTTCAGCTTCATGGTGCCGGGCGCCAGCGACCGCTTCCTGATCAACCCGCAGAAGCGGCACTGGCGCGAGCTCAAGGCCTCGATGCTCCTGCTCGTCGGCGCGGACGGCCAGCTCATCGAAGGCGACGGGCCGCCCGAATCCACCGCCTTTTTCATCCATTGGCGCGTTCACCGCGCGGTGCCGCAGGCGCGCTGCATCCTGCATTGCCATGCGCCCTATGCGACCGCGCTTTCGATGCTCGAGAAGCCGTGGCTTCTGCCGGCCTCGCAGAACGCGCTCATGTTCCACGACCAGATCGCCTACGATCCGCACTACAACGGCCTCGCCTTCGACGAGAGCGAGGGCGACCGCATCGCCCGCCTGATCGGCAACCGCAGCATCCTGTTCCTCGCCAATCACGGCGTCATCGTCACGGGCGCGACGGTGCACGAGGCCTCCGACCGCCTCTACTACCTCGAGCGCGTGTGCAGGAGGCAGGTGCGCGCGAG
>CAZUYG010000522.1:0-3504 GCA_964624265.1 uncultured Candidatus Odyssella sp. | reverse complement strand
GGTAGTCCGCGAGGTTCGGGTAGTCCGGCACGACCGGCGCGGTCGCATGCTGGTTCACCGCTTCCGCCACCGCGTTGACCATCGCCGGCGCCACGTGGCGCTGGCCGACCGCGACGGCCGGCGCCATGTCGCAGCGCCCGACGCAGGGCACCGGAACCACGCGCACGGCGGAGCCGAAATCGCGCTTCAGCCGCTCCATCAGAGCGGCGGAACCGGCCATGGCGCAAGACAGGCTCTCGCACACGCGCACGGTGATCGCGGGCGGCGCGATTTCGCTTTCCAGCACCACGTCGAAATGCGCGTAGAACGTCGCCACCTCGTACACTTCGGCCTGCGGCAGGCGCATTTCCTCGGCCAGCGCCGCGAGATGGCGCGCGGCGAGATGGCCGTAGCGGTCCTGGATCAGGTGCAGGAATTCGATGAGCAGGTCGCGCCGCCGCTCGCGCGCGCCGAGCAGCGCCCGCACGTCTTCGAGCGCCGCCGGATCGACCTGGCGCCCCTTCGGATGCGTGCGCGCTTGGCGCCGCCCCGAGGCCGGGGCGATGCTGCGGTCTCCGGCCACTAGAACAATCCCGTGATCCGTCCGTCGTCGGTGACGCCGATCGTGTCGGCGGCCGGCACCTTGGGCAGGCCCGGCATCGTCATGATATCGCCGGTGATGGCCACGATGAAGCCCGCGCCGGCCGCGAGCCGGACCTCGCGCACGTTCACCTCGTGCCCTTCCGGCGCGCCGCGCAGCGCCGGGTTGGTCGAGAAGCTGTATTGCGTCTTGGCCATGCAGATCGGGAACTTGCCGTAGCCTTCCTTCTCGAAGCGCGCGAGGCGCTCCTTGATGCTGGCGTCCGCGGTCGCGTCCTTGGCGCCGTAGATCATCTTGGAGATCGTGCGGATCTTCTCCCAGAGCGGCATCGCGTCTTCGTAGAGCGGCTTGAACGTGCTCGGCGAGTCGAGCGCGGCCACCACCTTCTTCGCCAGTTCCTCGGCGCCCTTGCCGCCATCGGCCCAGTGCGAGCAGATGAACGCGTCGACGCCGTGCTTGGCGCAGAATTTCCGGATCGCCTCGTGCTCCGCCGGCGTGTCGGTGTTGAAGCGGTTGATACCGACGAACGGCTTCACGCCGAAGCGCTGCACGTTGGCAATGTGCCGGCCGAGATTCGCGAGCCCGGCTTCCAATGCGGCGACGTTCTCGGTGCCGAGATCTTCCTTCTTCACGCCGCCATGCATCTTGAGCGCGCGCACGGTGGCGACGATGACCGCGGCCGAGGGCGAGAGCCCGCCGGCGCGGCACTTGATGTCGAAGAATTTCTCGGCGCCGAGGTCGGCGCCGAAGCCCGCTTCGGTGACGACGATGTCGGCCATGCGCAGCGCCGTCTTCGTCGCCTGCATCGAGTTGCAGCCATGCGCGATGTTGGCGAACGGCCCGCCATGCACGAAGGCCGGCGTGCCCTCGAGCGTCTGCACGAGGTTCGGCAGGATCGCGTCCTTGAGCAGCGCGGCCATCGCGCCCGCGGCCTTGAGCTGTCCTGCGGTGACGAATTTGCGGTCGCGCGTCTCGCCGACGACGATGCGTTCGAGCCGCTTCTTGAGATCGGTGAGCCCGTCGGCGAGGCAGAGGATCGCCATCACCTCGGACGCCACGGTGATGTCGAAGCCGGTCTCGCGCGGGAAGCCATTGGCGACGCCGCCGAGGCTCGCCACGATCTCGCGCAGCGCGCGGTCGTTCATGTCCATGACGCGGCGCCAGGTGATGCGGCGCACGTCGAGGCCGAGATCGTTGGCCCAGTAGATGTGGTTGTCGATCATCGCCGACAGCAGGTTGTGCGCCGACCCGATCGCGTGGAAATCGCCGGTGAAGTGGAGGTTGATGTCCTCCATCGGCACGACCTGCGCGTAGCCGCCGCCGGCGGCGCCGCCCTTCATGCCGAAAACCGGCCCGAGGCTCGGCTCGCGCAGGCAGATCGCGACCTTCTTGCCGATGCGGGCCAGCGCGTCGCCGAGGCCGATGGTCGTCGTCGTCTTGCCCTCGCCGGCCGGCGTCGGGTTGATCGCCGTGACCAGCACGAGCTTGCCCATCGGCTTGCTCTGCACGCCGGCGATGAAATCGGGCGCGAGTTTGGCTTTGGTCGGGCCGTAGCGGAACAGCGCGTCGGCCGGGATGCCGAGTTTCGCGCCGACCTGCTCGATGGGCTGAGGGCGCGCGGCTTGGGCGATCTCGATATCGCTTTTCATCGGTTTCTCTGACACTTAGCAGGCGTTACCCGGGACTCTCTCGAGCTCTGGTCTTCTTGGTATGCCAGACGACCAGAGAGCTATCGGCTGTCCAAGGCCCGGTCAACCGCCTTGATGCCCATCAGCGGCCCACAAGCCGGGCCAGGGTCTTGGGGTCCTGGATCACCACCTGGCCGTCCTGCATGTCGACGATTCCGTCCTTCTTCCACTCGCGGAGCTGCTTGTTCACCGCCTCGCGGGTGACGCCGAGCATGTTGCCGAGATCGGTCTGCGAGAGCTTCACGCCGATGCGGATCGCATCGCCCTCCTTCTCGCCGATGCCCTCGGCGAGGTTGAGCAGCCGCTTCGCGAGCCGCGAGGGCAGATCGAGCAGCGAGGCGTCCTCGAGCAGGCCGCTCGTCCAGCGCACGCGCTCGCACAGGACGGACATGAACTTGAAGCACAGCTCGCTGTTCTTCTGCAGGAGCGATTGCAGGTCGGAGCGCTTGATGTGCAAGAGATCGGTGTCGCCGATCGCGACGGCGCTGGCCGAGCGCGGCTTGCCGTCGATGAGCGAGATCTCGCCGAACAATTCGCCGGGCATGATCACGTTCATGATCAGCTCGCGGCCCTCGCTCGAGATCACGTAGATGCGTACCTGCCCGGCCAGAACGCCGAGGAGGCGGTCGCCGTCGTCGCCCTTGTCGAAGATGCGCTGACGGTTGCCATAGCTGACGACGACCGACGTTGCGACGAGCTGATCGAGCGTCTTCGGATCGGCCTCGCGCAGCAGGAAGTGCTTGGCGAGCAGCGCGCGGCGGACTTCCGGACTGTAGCGAACGGACATCTTTCCCTCCCGGCCCTCAGCCGCGCTTGGGTTTGGGCTCGGGCGCGCCGAGCGGAACGGCTTCCAGTCCCTCGATACCTTCGGGCATTGCGCCCTTCTTCATCGGCCCGTGGCCGCCGGGATGCGGCGGCAGCATTCCCGGCGGCAGCGACGCCGGGTCGACGATCATGGCACCGGCCATGCCGCCCTTTTCCTTCTTCATCGGGCCCATCGGCATGCCGTCGGGGCCCAGCATCGCGCCAGGCGGCAGTTCGAGCGCCTCCGCGATCGGCGCCGCGCCCGCGGCACCTTCGGCCGGCTCGTTGCGCTCGAGCTCCTTCAGCTGATGATAGAGCGTGCCGGGACGGTCGAGTTCGGCGGCGGAGCCGACATCGGCGAAGCGCCCCTCTTCCATGCAGCATATTACGTCGGCGAACGGGCCGACGAACGACATCTTGTGATCGACGACG
>CAZUYG010000521.1:0-3510 GCA_964624265.1 uncultured Candidatus Odyssella sp. | reverse complement strand
CGGCCTTCACGCTCGATTTCGCGCAGCTTCTGGGGCAGGGCCACATGGCCCGCGCCGCGCTCTATTTCGGCGCGACTCTTCTGCTCGCCGTCGCGGGCTTCTATCTCGGGGCCAGCATCACTAAGTTCGCCCTGTCCTGACCCATGTGACGAGAATGACGGGCGTTTCCACCCTCCAGGTCGAAGACGGCGAAGCCGATCTCCGGGTCGATCGCTGGTTCAAGCGCCGCTTCCCGGCGCTGACCCACGGCCGGCTCGAAAAGCTGCTGCGCACCGGCCAGGTGCGCGTGGACGGCAAGCGTGCCAAGTCGAGCGACCGGCTGCAGCCCGGCCAGTCGGTGCGCGTGCCGCCGCTGAAGCTCGACAGCGTGCCGGTGCACAAGGCCGCCGCGCCGCAGGTGCGGCCCGAAGACCTCGCGGCGCTCAAGGGCTGGATCATCCACCAGGACAAATCGGTCATCGTGCTCAACAAGCCGGCGGGCCTGCCGGTGCAGGGCGGGACCAAGAGCGAGCGCAACCTCGATGCGATCGTCGCCGCGGCGGCAGACAAGTTCGGCGGCAGGCCGCTGCTCGTCCACCGCCTCGACCGCGATACCAGCGGCGTGCTCGTGCTGGCGCTCAATCCCAAAGCGGCGCGCACGCTGGCCGAGGCGTTTCGCGGCAAGACGGCGCGCAAGCTCTATTGGGCGCTCGTCGCCGGCAAGCCCGAGCGCCCGCACGGCCTCGTCGACCTGCCGCTGGCCAAGCGCGTGGGCGCGGCCGGCGAGCGGGTCGTGGCGCTCGACTACGAGGAGGAGCTCGATCTCGACGAAGCCGGCGCGCGCCGCGCCAAGTCGCGCTACCGCACGATCGACAACGCCGCCAATCGCGTGACCTGGCTCGCGCTCGAGCCGCTTACTGGCCGCACGCATCAGCTCCGCGTGCACATGGCGGCGCTCGGCACGCCAATTCTCGGCGACGGCAAGTATGGCGGCAGCGGCGCGTTCCTGCGCATGGAGGGCATCGCGCAGCAGCTCCACCTGCATGCGCGGCGCATCCGCATTCCGCACCCCGAGCGCGGCACGCTCGACGTCAAGGCGCCGCCGCCACCGCATTTCAAACAGGCGCTCGAAGCGCTCGGCCTCGCGGCGGATGCGGACGCGGACGAGCTGATCGATGAGTGACGCGCGCCTCCGCCTCGCCGTGTTCGATTGCGACGGCACGCTGGTGGACAGCCAGCACAGCATCGTCGCCTGCATGAGCGCGGCGTTCGCGGCGGCGGGGCTCGCGGCGCCCACGGCCGAGGCCGTGCGCCGCGTCGTCGGCCTGCCGCTGGCCGCCAGCGTCGCGCGCCTCGAGCCGCGGCTCGCCGCCGCCGAGTGCGAGCGCGTGGCCGATCTCTACAAGCAGGCCTTCACCGACATGCGCCGCGACCGCGCGATCGAGGAGCCGCTGTTCCCCGGCGTGCGCGAACTGCTCGACGCGCTCGAGGGCGAGGGCGTGCTGCTCGGCGTCGCCACCGGCAAGGGGCGGCGCGGATTGCGCATAACCCTGGAGCAGCACGGCCTGCTCGGCCGCTTCGTCACGTTGCAGACCGCCGACGACGCGCCGGGCAAGCCACACCCGGAAATGCTCCGCCGCGCCATGGCCGAGACGGGCGCCGATGCCGCCGCAACGGCGATGATCGGCGACACGACTTACGATATCGTGATGGCGCTCGCCGCCGGAACGGCGGCGATCGGCGTCGGCTGGGGCTATCATCCGGCCGAGGAGCTTCGCGCCGCCGGCGCGCACGAAGTGGTGGATGCGGCGCACGACGTGCGGCCCGCCTGGGCGCGGGCGGTGCGGCCGTCCGCAGGGGGCATGCGATGGGACGCTGGATCAAGCGGATCGCGCTCGGAATAGCCGGCCTGGCGGTGCTGGCCCTGGGCGCCGCCGCCGCCTTCGTCCTCACCTTCGACGCCGCCGATTACAAGCAGGAGATCGCCGGCGCGTTCGAGGCCGCCACCGGCAGGAAGCTGCATTTCGGCGGCAAGATCGAATCGAACATCCTCACGCTGCAGCCCGCGATCACGCTGCACGACGCATCGCTGCTGAATCCGCCGGGCTTCTCGCGCCCCGCGCTCGCCACCGCCAAGCGCCTGCACCTCATCGTGCGGCTGCGCCCGCTGCTCGGCCGCAGGATCGCGATCGTTCGCATGGAAATCGAGGGCGGCGACGTGCTGTTCGAGATGAACGAGAAGGGCGAGCGCAACTGGCGCCACAAGGCGGAGGCCCCGGCCACGCTGACGGCAATCCCGCCGCCGGTGAACGTGCCCGGCGTCCGCATCGGCGTCGGCCAGACCGTCGCCGGACTCACCGTGGACCGGCTCCATCTCAAGGACGTGAAGATCGGCTATCGGCATGGGCCGACGAACCTCGAATCGAGCGTGCTGCTCGACGCGGGAACGATCGCGATCCCGACCCAGGACAAGCCGATGAGCGTGGCGCTGACCGGGCGCTTTCAGGACGCCAAGATCGAGACCGCGGGCACCGTCGGCAGCGTCGGCGCGCTCCTGGCGCCGCGCCCCGGCGCGGGCTTTCCGGTCGCGCTCAAGGCCGCGTTCGGGCGCAGCCGCCTCGATATCGCGCTGACCGCCGATCTTTCGGCGCGGGTGCCCAAGGCCGAGGGCCGCATCACGGCCGAGCATCTCGATCTCGACGAACTCGGCCCGCCCGGCGCGCCCGGCACCGGCCGCGGCGACGGGCGCCTGTTTTCGGCCGCGCCGCTGCCGCTCGGCATCCTCAATGCGTTCGACGCGTCCGGCGAGGTCAGCATTGCGTCGCTCGTGCTGCGCCGGCAGCGCTTTGCCGGCGTCTCGGCCAAGATCGAGCTGAAGGGCGGCGATCTTGCCGCCAGCTCGTTCGGCTTCACGATGGCGGGGGCGCGCGTCTCGGGCGAGCTGCGCGTCAACGCCGCCAGCGCGGTGCCCGCGGTCTCGGTGCGCGCCACGGGCAGCGGCGTCCGCCTGCGCGAGGTCACGCAGCTTCTGTTCGAGCGCGCGACGATCAGCTCGAACATGGCCTTCACGGTCAACGTCAACGGCCGCGGGCGGTCGATGCGCGAGATCGCCGCCTCGCTGAACGGCCCGGTCGTGATCGCGCTCGGTCCCGGGCCGATTCACACGAATTTTCTCGATTTCCTCTCGAAGGACATCTTCTCGCTGCACCGCGCCGATCAGCTTTCGCTCGTCTGCGCGCTGGCGCGGTTCGATTTCGCGCGCGGCACCGGCACCACCCGGCGCATCGTGATCGACACGACGCGCGCCACCGCCTATGGCAGCGGGTGGGTGAACCTCGGCTCCGAAACGCTCGACCTCGCCTTCGCGCCGACCACGAAGGGCAAGAGCCTCGCCAGCGTGGCGGCGATCGTGCCGGTGCGCGTGCACGGGCCGATCCTGCGGCCCTCGGCCACGCCCGATCTCTCGCGCACGCCCGAAGAGGTCGTGAAATCGGTGCTTGGCGTCGTCGAGCTGCCGGGCGAGATCGTGAG
>CAZUYG010000520.1:0-3511 GCA_964624265.1 uncultured Candidatus Odyssella sp. | reverse complement strand
CTCACTTCCCAATCGGCGCCAAAGGCACCGACTGGGCCCCTTCTCTCCCGCTGCGCGGGAGAGAGAAGAAGCAGGAAGCCGCCGCTCCTTGCTTTTCTCTCCCACGAAGTGGGAGAGAAGGGGCCCAATCGCCGCTTGGCGATTGGGAAGTGAGGGCCGGCGCTGGCCGCATCGCGCGGCGCCGCCTATAGTCTCCGCCCCTTCTCTTGCGGCGCGGCGCCTTTGCTCGATTTCCGCCAGATCCTCTTCTACATCGGCCTGCTGCTGACCGGCCTCGCCGTGGCGATGACGGTGCCGGCGCTGGTGGACGCGGCGGCCGGCCAGGACGGCTGGATCGCGTTCATCCTCGGCGCCGGAATCTGCGTGTTCGTGGGCGGCGGCCTGATGCTGGCGACGCGCCGCGAGAGCGGGCGCTTCACGCTGCGCGACGCGTTCCTGCTGACGGTCGCGAGCTGGGTGGCGGCGGCGGCGTTCGGCGCGCTGCCGTTCTGGTTCGCGGGCCTCGGCCTGTCCTACACCGAAGCATTTTTCGAGAGCATTTCGGGCATCACCTCCACCGGCGCGACGATCCTGAAATCGGTGGATGGCGCGCCGCCCGGCATCCTGCTGTGGCGCGCGATGATGAACTGGCTCGGCGGCCTCGCCTTCGTCGTCGTGTCGAGCTCGGTGCTGCCGATGCTGCACATCGGCGGCATGCAGATCTTCCGCGCCGAGGGCATCGATACGCCCGAGCGCCTGCTGCCGCGCGCCGCCGAAATCATTTCCGCCACCGGCGGACTCTACGTGATCGCGACGGCGCTGACGGCGGCGGCGCTGTGGGGCGCCGGCATGCCGCGCTTCGACGCGGTGATCCACGCGATGACGGCCGTTTCGACCGGCGGGTTTTCGACCCGCGACGCGCAGATCCAGGCCTTCGCCGGCGGATGGATTCCCTGGATCGTCGCGGCCGCGATGATCTTCGGCAGCCTGCCGTTCGTGCTCTATGTCGAAGCGCTGCGCGGGCGCTGGCGGCGGCTTCTGCTCGACGCGCAGGTGCACGGCTTCTTCGGCATTCTCGCCGCCTTCGCCCTGGCGGCGTTCCTCTGGCTGTGGATCGGCCTCGGCGAGCCGTTCGGCGCCGCGCTGGAAAACGCCGTGTTCGACGTGAGCTCGTTCCTCTCCTGCACCGGCTTCATCAACGGCGACATCCGGCAATGGGGCGGCTTCGCGCTGACGCTGCTGTTCCTGCTGATGTTCGTGGGCGGCTGCGCGGGCTCCACCGCCTGCGGCATCAAGATTTTCCGCTTCCAGATCGCCTACCAGGTGTTCCGCGCGCAGATCGCGAAGCTCGTGCAGCCCAACGGCATTTTCGTGCCCCACTACAACCGCCAGCCGGTGACCGACGACGTCGCCTCGGCGGTGATGGGCTTCTTCTTCCTGTTCGCGTTCACCTTCGCCGGCCTGGCGCTCGGCCTCGCCGCGTTCGGCGTCGATCTCGTGAGTTCGCTTTCGGGCGCCGCCGCGATTCTCGGCAATGCCGGCGCCGCGTTCGGTCCGCTGCTCGGCCCCACCGGTAACTATGCGAACCTGCCCGACGGCGCCAAATGGCTCTGCTCGTTCGGCATGCTGATCGGGCGGCTGGAAGTGTTCACCGTGTTCGTGCTGTTCTGGAGCGGCTTCTGGCGGTCTTAGAGGGATGAGCGGCGTGGAACGCGTGCACGAGATTCTGGAGACGCTGATCCGGTTCGACACGGTTTCGGCGCGCAGCAACATGGCGCTGATCCATTGGGTGCGCGACTACCTGCTTCGCCACGGCATCGAAAGCACGGTCGTGCCCAACGACGAAGGCACCAAGGCCAATCTTTACGCCACGCTGGGCCCGAAGCGCGCGGGCGGCGTCGTGCTCTCGGGCCATACCGACGTGGTGCCGGTGGAGGGCCAGGCCTGGTCGAGCGAGCCGTTCCACATGACGCGGCGCGACAACCGGCTTTACGGCCGCGGCACCGCCGACATGAAGGGCTTCATCGCCTGCGCGCTGGCCGCGGTGCCGGACTTCCTCGCGGCGAAGCTCGCGACGCCGATCCACCTCGCCTTCTCCTACGACGAGGAGGTGGGCTGCATCGGCGTGCCGCATCTGCTGGCGCGGCTCGCGCGCGACCTGCCGAAGCCGGTCGCGGCGATCATCGGCGAGCCGACCATGATGCGCGTCGTGACCGGCCACAAGGGCCTCGCGGCCTGGCGCACGATCTTCACCGGCGTGGAGGCGCATTCCTCGCGCATCGAGGAGGCGGTGAGCGCGATCTTCGCGGCGTCGCAGTTCATCGAATATCTGCGCGGCATCGCGGCGGAACTGCGCGACGGCGCCAAGGACCCCGCCTTCGAGCCGCCGTTCACGACGATCAACATCGGCAAGATCACCGGCGGACAGGCGATCAACATCGTGCCCGGCCAATGCACGATCGATTGGGAGTTCCGCCCGCTGCCGAGCGCGGACTGGCTGGCATTGGGCGCGCGCATCCGCGCCTATGTCGAGGGCGAACTCAAGCCCGCGCTCAAGAAGAAGCATCCCGGCGCCGACGTGGAGCTGATCCAGCTCGCGGGCGGCCCGGGCCTGATGCCCGAGCCCAACTCCAAGGCCGAAGCGCTGGCGCGCAAGCTCACCGGCTCCAACCGCAGCGGCACCGTCGCCTACGGCACCGAGGCCGGCCTGTTCCAGCGCACCGGCATCTCCTCGGTCGTCTGCGGGCCGGGCGACATCGAGCAGGCCCACAAGCCCGACGAGTTTGTGGCCGTGGACCAGCTCGCGCAATGCGCGGCGTTCCTCGCGAAGCTCAAGGACTGGGCGGCGGGATCGCCGGATTTTTGAGTTTCAGAGCCGTAGAGGCCATGCGCGACGTCCGTGAATGACGCGGATTATCGAGATGCGCGACTCTTCGATCCTATAGGCGACGATGTACGGCGTCCGGCCAACGACGAGTTCGCGCGTGTTCTCGACGCGGCCGACACGCCCAACGCGTGGCATCGTTTCGAGCTGGCGCACGCGATCGCGAATCCTCCGGACAACCAGTGCAGCGGCATGCGGATTGTCTTGCGCAGTGAAGGCGTAGATCGATTCGAGGTCCGTCTGCGCCGGAACGGACCAGACGAGGCGCATTCGGGTGCTTACTTGCGGCCGGCCTTGCGCGGAAGCGCTTCGACCCAACGGTCGATCGCCGATTGCTCGACGACATCGCCGCGGTCGAGGGCTTCTATCCCTTCCCTGATCGCGGCGAGCTGCGACGCCTGCACGTCGGGCGGCAGGTCTGCCCAAGGGTCTCGATCTTCGATGATTTCCAGCACGCGTGTGGCAACCGCGTCCTGCCGTTCGGCCGGCAGGCCGCGCAACTGTTGGATGGCCTTTTCGATCAGCTTTGCCATGAATTCAATTCTGGACTTTCCAGCCGCGCGGGCAAGCGCTCCTCGACTCAGCCCTACCGTACCCACTGCGCCAGGTTCGTCCGCACTTCGGCTTCGAGCCGTTTCAGCGCGGCGG
>CAZUYG010000519.1:0-3513 GCA_964624265.1 uncultured Candidatus Odyssella sp. | reverse complement strand
ACCACTCCGCTGCTCGCGCGCGACGACGGGGTCAGCGACGGCAGCGGCGACCAGGCCGCCGAGCGCGAAGAAAAACCGCGCGCCGACGCCGCCGAGCCGGCGCCGCTCGATTTCGGAACGGCGCCCGGCTACGAGGCGCCCGAGGGTTTCGGCGAAACCGCCGCCGCCAATCTCTGGGACGGCGAAAGCGAAGGCGCCGCCGCCTTCGCCAGCGGCTGGAACGGCCGCGGCGGGTCCGACGGCGGCGAAGACATGCCGGACTATCCGCAGACGCTGGCCGACAAGCCGCCGCTGCGCGAGCACCTGTTCCAGCAGATCCGCCTCGCGCTCACCGAGCCGGCCGAGCGGATGATCGCGGCGCAGCTCGTCGACCAGCTCGACGAGGCCGGCTACCTTTCGGGCGATCTCGACGCGCTCGCGGCCGCGCTCGGCATCAAGAAGAAAGAGCTCGACGCCGTCGTCGGCAAGCTGCTCGGCCTCGAGCCGGTCGGCGTTTTCGCGCGCTCGCTGTCCGAATGCCTCGGCGTGCAGCTCCGCGACCGCAACCGGCTCGACCCGGCGATGCAGGCGCTGCTCGCCAATCTCGAATTGCTGGCGAAAGGCGACAAGGCGCGGCTCATGCGCCTCTGCGGCGTGGATGCGGCCGATCTCGACGACATGATCGCCGAGATCCGCACGCTCGATCCGCGCCCGGCCGCCGGCTTCGATGCGCCGCCCGCCTCGCCGCTGATCCCCGACGTGCTGATGCGCGCCGCGCCGAACGGGCAGGGCTGGATCGTCGAGCTCAACCCCGACACGCTGCCGCGCCTGCTCGTCGACCGCCGCTACTACGACACGGTTGCCCGCAGCGGCGCCAACGGCAAGGCCCGCGATGCCAAGCGCTTCCTCGCCGCGCGCCTGCAGGAGGCGAACTGGCTCGTGCGCGCGCTCGATCAGCGCGCGCGCACGATCTTGAAGGTCGCCACCGCCATCGTCGAGCGCCAGAGGGGGTTCTTCGAGCACGGCATCGCGCAGCTGAAGCCGCTCGTGCTGCGCGACATCGCCGAGGCGATCGAGGTGCACGAAAGCACGGTGAGCCGCGCCACCGCGAACAAGTACATCGCGACGCCGCGCGGCACGTTCGAGCTGAAATTCTTCTTCTCCACCGCGGTGGGCGCGAATGGCAGGGGCGAGGCGCACTCGGCCGAATCGATCCGGCACCGCATCAAGACGCTGATCGCCGGCGAAAACGACATCCTCTCCGACGACGCGATCGTCTCGGCGCTGCGCCGCGAAGGCTATGATCTCGCGCGCCGCACGGTCGCGAAATACCGCGAGGCGATGCGGATTCCCTCGTCGGTCGAGCGCCGGCGCATGAAGGCGCTGGGGCAGCGCTAGGCCGCGCGCGGCCGTCGGAGGGGCCGCTTTTCGCGCGCGTCAACCTGCCGCAACTACCTAGAACAAAAGGGAATTGCCGCGCCGACCCGCCGCCTTGACTTGGGGTTTCCTCCCCCCATATGGTCCGCGCCCGTCCGAGCCCCCGTCCGTGGTTTGAGAGGGCTCCCGTCGCACTGACGCGACCGCCAGGAACGACATAGCGAATGCACATCACCGTTACCGGCCGGCACCTCGATGTCGGGGCCTCGTTGAGGCGTCGCATCGAGGAAGGGCTCGCGGCCGCGGTCGCGAAATACTTCGATCGCGCGATCGAAGCGCATGTCACGCTCGACAAGCGCGGCCAGTTCTTCCTGGCCGACATCGCCGTCCATGTGGGCCGCGGCATCGTGGCCCATTCGGGCGGCGAGGCCGACGATCCGTATCTGGCGTTCAGCGGCGCGCTCGAACACCTGGCCAAGCGGCTGCGCCGGCACAAGCGGCGCCTGCGCGATCACAACAACGCCGAATCGCGCGCCGCGAAGTCGGAGCAGGGCTGGCAGTACGTGCTCGCCGGCCCGGCCGACGAAGGCGAGGAAAAGCCGGCGGAAGGCGCGGCGGCCAACGGCGAGCCGCTCGTGGTGGCGGAGATGGAAGCCGAAATCCCCACGCTCAGCGTCGGCGAAGCCGTGATGCAGCTCGATCTCGGCAGCGCGCCGGCGATGCTGTTCCGCAACGCGGGGAACGGCGGGCTCAACATGATCTACCGTCGCGGGGACGGAAATATCGGCTGGGTCGATCCCGGCGCACGCAAGGAAAAGCAGGGCTGAGCGCGCCGGCAGGGCCGCGCCGCCTCGGGCAACACGGAGATACGAGAGCGATGGAGATCGGCGATCTTCTCGGGCCGGACTCGGTCCTGGCCAAGCTGCGCGTCGGCAGCAAGAAGCAGGCGCTGCAAGAACTGGCCAAGCGCGCCGCCGCGATCACGCAGCTGCCCGAGCGGCAGATCTTCGACGTGATCCTCGAGCGCGAGCGCCTCGGCACCACCGGCGTCGGCGGCGGCATCGCCATTCCGCACGGGCGGCTGCCGAAGCTCGACCGCATCTACGGCATCTTCGCGCGGCTCGAGCAGCCGATCGATTTCGAATCGATCGACGAGCAGCCGGTCGATCTCATTTTCATGCTGCTGGCGCCCGAAGCGGCCGGCGCCGATCATTTGAAAGCGCTCGCCCGCGTCTCGCGGATGCTGCGCGACCGCGCCACAACCGAGAAATTGCGCGGCTCCGCCAACGCCGAAGCGCTCTACGCCCTCCTCACCAACGGCAACGGCGCCAGCAAGGCGGCTTAGCCGCGCACCGCGCTATCGCGGCAGCGCGTAGCGCGCCAAGCCGTCCGGCAGCGTCACGTTCACGTCGAGTTTCGGATCGCGCACCGGCGCGCCCGGCGCGAGCGAGAGCGGAATGACCCCGGCCCACACCGGCGCGGCCATGTCGTCGCCGGAATCGATCGGCGGGCCGCTGCGGATTTTCGCCGAGGCCTCGGCGATCGGCATCGCGATCACCGCCGTGGCCTTGATCTCCTTCTCGTGCGGCGCGCGCAGTTCGGCCCAGCGGCCGGGATAGAGCCGTTCGATCAGCGCTTCGAGCGCGGCGAGCTTGTCGGCGCGGTCCTCGACGAGGTGCGCGGTGCCGAACACCATCGCCGAGCGATAGTTCATCGAGTGCGTGAAGGCCGAGCGCGCGAGCACGAGGCCGTCCACGACCGTCACCGTCACGCAAGCCTTCACGCCGGTCGCCAGCGTCTCGAGCATCCGGCTCGCGGCCGAGCCGTGCCAATAGAGCGTATCGCCCTCGCGCCAGTGGATCGTCGGCGTCACCAGCGGCTGATCGCCGAGCACGTAGCCGACGTGGCAGACGAGGCCCGCGTCGAGAATCGCGTAAACGGCGTCGCGGTCGTAGCGGCCGCGCTCGGGGTGGCGCTTGATGCGCGAGATCGGGGTCGGGGTGAAGGCGTCCATCGCATTGCCTCTGGGAAGCGCGCGATCTATCGGGCTAAACTGGATTGGCCCATAGTTCCTGTTCGGAACAAAACATAAGTCCAGTTTCGCCCGCCCGAAACGCCATGCCCGCCCGTCCGCTCTCGCCGCTGTGGAACAGCCTG
>CAZUYG010000518.1:0-3513 GCA_964624265.1 uncultured Candidatus Odyssella sp. | reverse complement strand
GATCCCGAACGGCTCAAACAGGTCACGGGCGAAACGGGGCTCGAATTCGTCGCCAGCAAGAAGCCGGCCGAGGGCGAGGCGAAGCCCGGCGAGATCATCCTGTTCGAGGCGGTCGTCACGCCCGACTCTCCGTTCGTCAACCGCTCCCTCCCCTATCTTCGCCTGCGCCAGCGCCATTCGGTGAACGTGCTCGCGCTGAGCCGCAGCGGCGAGGTCATTCGCGAGCGCCTGCGCCGCGTGCGCTTCCAGCCCGGCGACGTCGTCGTGCTGGAGGGACGCGAGGAAGACGTGATCGCGGCGATGACGGCGACGAACCTGCTCCCGCTCGCCGAGCGCAATCTCCAGCTCACGCAAGGCCGGCGCAAATACCTCGCGGTCGGCATCCTGGCCGTCGGCATGGCACTCGCCGTGGGGCGCGTCGTTCCGACCGAGATCGCGTTTTTCGGCGCCGCCGTGCTCGTCGTCGCCACCGGCGCGCTGCCGGTCAAAGACGCCTACGACAGCATCGATTGGCCGCTGATCATGCTGCTCGCGGGGCTGATCCCGGTCAGCGACGCGCTGCGCACGACGGGCGTCACCGACCTCATGGCCAGCGGCCTCGGCGTCGTCGCGCGGAACATTCCCGCCTACGCGGCCGTGCTGCTGATCATGGTCGTGGCGATGCTGGTGACGCCGTTTCTCAACAACGCGGCGACGGTGCTCGTGCTGGCGCCGATCGCGGCCGGTCTCGCCCAGAACCTGGGCCTCCGGCCCGACGCATTCCTGATGGCGGTCGCCGTCGGCGCGGGCTCCGACTTCCTCACGCCGATCGGCCATCAGTGCAACACGCTGGTGATGGGACCGGGCGGCTACAGTTTCGGCGACTACTGGCGGCTCGGCCTGCCGCTGTCGATCATCGTCGCGGTCGCGGGAACGGCGCTGATCATGCTGGTGTGGCCGCTGTAGCGGCGCGTCTTGCGGCGCTTCCCTCGCGCGCGGCGCCGAACTAGTGTCCGCGTTTCGCCTCGGATCGCCGCATGACACCGCGCCCCGCCACCGTCGAGATGCTGCGCCGCCTCGTCGCGTTCGACACGACGAGCCGCGATTCGAACCTCGCGCTCATCCACTGGGTGCGCGACTATCTCGCCGGCTACGGCATCGCCTCGCGCCTCGTGCACGACGAATCCGGGCGCAAGGCCAACCTGTTCGCCACGATCGGCCCGGAGGCCGCCGGCGGCGGCATCGTGCTGTCGGGCCACACCGACGTGGTGCCGGTGGACGGCCAGGAATGGAGCAGCGATCCGTTCGCGATCGAGGAGCGCGGCGGCCGCCTCTACGGCCGCGGCACCTGCGACATGAAGGGCTTCGTCGCCGTGGCGCTCGCGCTCGTTCCCGAATTCGCGCAGGCGCCGCTCGCCGCCCCGCTCCACCTCGCCTTTTCCTACGACGAGGAGGTGGGCTGCCTCGGCGTGCGCCGCCTGCTCGCCGATCTCGCCGCGTCCGGCATCCGGCCCGCGGCCTGCATCGTCGGCGAGCCCACGCACATGGAGGTCGTGCGCGCGCACAAGGGCAAGCTCTCCTACCGCTGCCACGTGCGCGGCTTCGAATGCCATTCCTCGCTGGCGCCGCGCGGCGTGAACGCGGTCGAATACGCGGCCGCGCTGATCGCGCATCTCACGGCGATGGGCCGGCGCTTCGCATCGGAAGGCCCGTTCGACCGCGAGTTCGACATCCCGCACACGACCGTCCATGTCGGGACGATCCAGGGCGGCACCGCGCTCAACATCGTGCCGAAAGACTGCCGCTTCGACTTCGAATTCCGCCATCTGCCCGGCGAAGATCCGGAAGCGATGCTGCGCGCGGTGCAGGACCATGCGGCGCGCACTCTGGAGCCCGCGATGCACGCGATTCAGCCCGACACGGGTTTCCGCTGGGAGAAGCTCTCCTCGTTCCCGGCGGCGGACACGAGCGAGGACGCCGAGATCGTCTCGCTCGCCAAACGTGCGACCGGGCGCAATGCCGCCGGCAAGGTCGCGTTCGGCTGCGAGGCCGGGCTCTACGACGCCGCCGGAATTCCGACGGTGATCTGCGGCCCCGGGCACATCGACCAGGCGCACAAGCCGGACGAATTCGTGGCGCTCGCGCAGCTCGCGGAGTGCGAATCCTTTCTTCGGCGCGTCGCCGCCGCCGCATCGGGGGCCGCGCTATGAACCGCCTGCCGCAGCTCTATCCCGTCGAGCTCCGGGCGCCCGACATCGCCCGCTACCGCGACGGCGGCACCGGCATCGACTACGTGCATCGCTTCGACTCCGGCGCCGCCGGGCCGCACGTGCTCGTCACCGCGCTCGTCCACGGCAACGAAATCTGCGGCGCGATCGCGCTCGACTGGCTGTTCCGGGAGAGATTCCGGCCGAGCCGCGGCGTGCTCACCCTCGCCTTCTGCAACGTTCTCGCCTACCAGCATTTCGATCCCGCCGTGCCCGGCGATTCGCGCTACATGGACGAGGACTTCAACCGCGTCTGGTCGCCCGAACGGCTCGGCGGCGCCGGCGCGTCGGCCGAGCTGCGCCGCGCGCGCGAATTGCTGCCCGTCGTGGAGGCGGCCGATCTGCTGCTCGACATCCACTCGATGCAGCACAAGACTCCCGCGCTCACGATCTCCGGGCCGCTCGAGAAAGGCCGCCGGCTCGCGCGCAACATCGCGTTCCCGGCGCTCGTCGTCAGCGACGAAGGCCATGCCGGCGGACGCCGCATGCGCGACTACGGCGCGTTCGGCGATCCCGCGCAACCGCACGCCGCTCTACTAGTAGAATGCGGCCAGCATTGGGAAAGTGCCAGCGAGGCGGTGGCGAAGGAAACGCTCGTGCGCTTCCTCGCCCATGCCGGCATCGCCGACGCCGCCTGGGTAAGGCGTCACCTGCCGAAGACGGCGCCCGCGCCGCAACGGCTCGTCGAGGTGACGCACGCTGTCACCATCAAGACACCGGAGTTCCGTTTCGCGGACGACTACCGCGGGCTCGAAGTGATCCCGAAAAAGGGCTCCGTGCTCGCCCATGACGGTGCCGAGCCGGTGACGACACCCTACGACGAATGCGTGCTGATTATGCCGTCGCGCCGGCTGCTGCCGGGGCAGACCGCAGTGCGGCTGGGGAGATATGTCCCCTGACACACGATTGACAACCCAGAGAAGTAAATATTGAGTCGCGCTCGCCTTATCGGAGAGCGCCCATGAAATTCATGGCATTGGCCACGGCCCTGCTCGCTGTCAGCGGAACGGCACACGGCCAATGTCAGGCCTTGCGCCCGTCACTCACCAAAGGCAAGTGCGCATTCGATACGGCCGCGCTGCGCTATGCCGGATCGCCCTTGGAGCAGGCGCGCTGCCTACTCACGCCGATCAAGGACAACGGCACGCCCGGCGAAACTCAGCCGCAGCTTCCGCCCCCGCTCGACGCCTTGCCCGGCAGTGCGGTCGAGCTAACCCGGGCGGCGCTTCGAAAATACCTCGCCGCGAAGTCCATTGCCGACGCAGAC
>CAZUYG010000517.1:0-3519 GCA_964624265.1 uncultured Candidatus Odyssella sp. | reverse complement strand
CGCGCGGTCTAGCGGCCTCGCGCCGCGCGCGCAATCTCGAAGCGATGAACGAGCCCAGAGCGCCCTCGACCGAACGCGCCGCCGGCCCGCTCGGCCAATTCGCGGCGGCGTGGACGCTGCTCTCGCGCCTGCCCTGGCCGTTCGCGGTTCCGCGCGACATGGGCGCGATCGGCCGCGGCGTGTGGGCATTTCCGATCATGGGCGCGCTGCTCGGCGGGCTCAGCGGCGGCGTCTACTGGCTTGGTCGCGAAATCGGCGTGCCGGCGCTGGCGGCGGCAACGCTCGCGATCGGCTTTCTCGCATTCGCCACCGGCGCGCTGCACGAAGACGGCCTCGCCGACACCGCCGACGGATTCGGCGGCGGCCGCACCCGCGAGCAGAAGCTCGCGATCATGCGCGACAGCCGCATCGGCACCTATGGCGTGCTCGCGCTCGTGATCGTGAGCCTGCTGCGCATCGGCGCGCTGGCGGCGATGAGCGGACCCTTCGGATTCGCGGCACTGATCGCGGCGGCATCGCTCGGGCGCGGCTTCGCCGCGTTGCCGATGAGCATGCTGCCGCCCGCCCGCGCCGACGGGCTTGGGCGCGCCGCCGGCCGCGCGCCGGGCTTCGCCGCCTGCCTCGCGCTGATCCTCGCGGTCGCCGCGGCGACCGTGGCCGCCGCCGCAGACGATCTGCCCTGGCGCGCGCTCGGCTATTCGGTGACGGCCGCGTTCTTCGCCGCGCTGTTCGTCACGATGCTCGCGCTGCGCCACATCGGCGGCCTCACCGGCGACGTGCTCGGCGCCGCGATCCTTGCCGGCGAGGCGGCGGCGCTGACTGCCCTTGCCGCGTAGTGGCGGCGGTCTATTTCTGCTCCTCGTCTTCGGGCGGCTCGTTCGTCGGCACCGCATAGACGCCGGACAGCCAGCGGTGCAGGTCGATGTCGGCGCAGCGCTTCGAGCAGAACGGCTTGTGAGCCGCAACCATCGCCCGCTTGCAGATCGGACAGCGCGGGCCGCGGCCTTCGCCGTCGGAAGGCTCGTGATCGTAAGGTGCCATGCCCGTTTCTCTAATCCTTGCCGATAATTTCGGCGAGAGTGGGCCGCTCGCGCCGCCGCATGATCTCGACGAGGCCGAACTCGCTCGGCGCCCCGATCTGCACGGCCATCGGATCGGCCGCCGCGCCGGCGCGGAGGATGCCGAGCGCCGCCGGCAACGCACGCGCTTCGCCCAGGCCCGCGAAATCCACCACGATGCGCCCGCCGAGATTGCGCAGGCGGATCTGCCGCGTGATCTCGCGCGCGGCTTCCCGATTGACGGCGGCGAATGTCGCCTTGGCGGATGCGGCCGCGGCGCCTTCGGTATCGACGTCGATGACCGTCATGCCGCCCGCGCCTTCGATCGTCAGCGCGCCGCCGCCGGGAAGCGGCACCTCGCGCTCGAGCGCCGCCGCCAACTCCGCCTGAACGGCTTCCCCGTCGAGCGTCGTGCGCCCAACCGGCTCGCGCTCCACCGTTCCCCTCCATTCCGGCGCGTGCTCTGCGAGCCAAGCGCGCAGGGATGCGGCCAAGGCCTCGCTGTCGGCGGCGATGCGCACGGCCGCGGGGCCGACGAACAGGCGGAGCAGGTCGAGCGCCGGATCGGCGGGCGTAATCGCTTCGATGGGCGTGGCGGCGCCGAGTGCCGATGCCGCGCGCATCCACGCTGCGCGCAGACGATCGGCTTCCGCTTCGAGCGCGGCGTCACTCGCCCCAGGCGCGTTGTGCAGCGCGAGAAACGCGCCATCCTTGCCGAACTTGGCAAGCAAGGCGCCCAAACGCGCGCGCGCATCGTTGTCGGCGATGCGGTGCGACAGCGCGGGTTTCGCCGCGTGGGGCTGAAATGCGAGGAATCGGCCCGTCAGCATCGGATCGGCCGCGGCGCGCGCGAGCTTGCCGCCCTGCGCGTCTTGCACGATCTGGACCGTGACGATGGCGCCTTCGCGCGGCTTCGCGCCGCGTGCGCGAGAGAGATCGAGCCAGGCCTCGGCGCCCGGAATCTCGACCACCGCGCCGGCGAGCCCGGGCACGAGCTTCTTCACGCGCGCGCGATAGACCCCGCCCGCGCGGCTCGGCGCGCCGCCCCGCTGCGCGCGATAGTCGGTGAGAACGCCGTCGGTCAGCACGGCGCCGCGAGAGACGCCCCCGTCGCGCGCGAGCAGGATTTCGATTTTCATGCCGCCGGCGGGCGGCGATAGCCCGCGCCGGTGAGGAGATTGAACGTCTCGAACAGCGGCAGCCCGACGACGTTGCTGTAGGAGCCCGAAACGAAGCGGATGTGCGCGGCCGCGCGGCCCTGGATCGCGTAGCCGCCGGCCTTGCCTTGCCACTCGCCGCTCGAAAGATAGCCGCGGATGTCGGCTTCGGTGAGGCGATTGAACGCGACGATGCTGGTGACGAGCCGCGTGCGCTGCACGCCGTCCGGCGCGATCAGGCACACGCCGCCGATCACGCGATGGCGGCGGCCCGAGAGCGCTTCGAGGCAGCGGCGCGCGGTGGCTTCGTCTTCCGCCTTGGGAAGAATGCGGCGGCCCAGCGCCACGACGGTATCGGCGCCGAGCACGAAGCAGCCCGGATGCGACGCGGCAACCGCGCGCGCCTTCTCGATCGCGAGGCGCTTGGCATGGTGTTCGGGGCGTTCGTCCTTGAGCCGCGCTTCGTCGAGATCGGCCGGAACGACGTGGTCGGGAACGATGCCGATCTGGGCGAGGAGATCGCGCCGGCGCGGCGAGGCGGATGCGAGGATGAGGGCGTGCCTGGCGCCGTCCCGCTGCGCGGGATTGACGCCGCTCATCGCGCTACTTGTAGCGGAACGTGATGCGGCCCTTCGTCAAATCGTAGGGCGTCATCTCGACATTGACGCGGTCGCCCGCGAGTACGCGTATCCGATTCTTGCGCATCTTGCCCGAGGTGTGAGCCAGAATGGAGTGGTCGTTGTCCAATTTCACTCGAAACATCGCGTTGGGCAGGATTTCCGTGACCGTGCCCGAAAATTGGATCAGGTCTTCCTTCGACATAGACACTCTCAGGCGGCTGTGCCGGCCGGGAAAATGGGCGGTGGCAGGGCTTTAGGTCAAGGCAAAATCAAGTGTGGCGCTTGCACGGCAGCGTTGCCGTGGCGGAAACTGGCGGCGGCACACCGGGGGAAATCGCCATGAACGCTTCGCTGCAAGGCTTTGTTCCGCGCGACGGCTTCGCCGGCACGCTGGTGGGCCGCGTGTGGCGGCCCGGCGCGCCGGGCGGGCCCGCGGTCGCAGCGTTCCGCGCCGAGGGCGTGTTCGATCTCTCCCGCGCGGCGCCCACGATGGCCCAGTTGATCGCGTCGCCCGATCCGGCCGCGCTCGCGCGGACGCCGGGCGCGTTCGTCGGCGAGCTGGCGCCGATCCTCGACAACAGCTTCGCGCCGCGGCCCGATCCCGCGCGCCCGTATCTGCTGGCGCCGGTCGATTTGCAGTGCATCAAGGCGGCCGGCGTCACCTTCGCCGCGAGCCTCATCGAG
>CAZUYG010000516.1:0-3521 GCA_964624265.1 uncultured Candidatus Odyssella sp. | reverse complement strand
AAATGGAACGCGGCCCAGCTCATCGGCAGTTGCAGCCCGAACAGCACGGCGTAGAGCCAGCGCTGTTGCGGTTTCGCGAAGACGAGCCAGAGCGCCGCCGCCGCCGCCAGCACGATTCCGGCGGCGATCAACGCGGCGACATGAATGCCGGTCATTCAGGCTTCCGGGTTCGGCGCGGTCACATCTGCGATTGCAGGTAATTCTGCACGCCGATCTTCGCGATCAGATCGAGCTGGGTTTCGAGCCAGTCGATGTGCTCTTCCGTGTCGTCGAGGATTTCCCGCAGGATGTGGCGCGAGACGTAATCCGCCGCGCCCTCGCAGGCGGCGATCGCGGCGAGCAGGTCTTCGCGGCCCTTCCGCTCCATCGCGAGATCGCATTTCAGGCCTTCGGGCACGTCCTCGCCGATCTTGAGCTTGCCGAGGTCCTGGAGGTTCGGCAGCCCGTCGATCACGAGGATCCGCTCGACGAGCTTGTCGGCGTGCTTCATCTCGCCGACCGATTCCTCGTATTCCTTTTTCGCCAGCTTCTCGAAGCCCCAGTTCCGCCACATGCGCGCGTGGAGGAAGTACTGGTTGATGGCCGTCAGCTCGTTGAACAGGATCTTGTTGAGCTGCGGAACGACCGCCTTGTCGACCTTCATCGAGACGCCTCCTTCGGCCGCCGGACGGCGGCATCAATCGCCGGCCGCAATCTTAGGCAGCGACGGGAACCGGAAACAACACCGCCACGCGCCGCGCGATCTCACGCCGCAAACTTGCCTATTCGGTTTGCGGCGCGCGCAATGCGGCGGGAACGCCGGTGCCGGTGTCGCCCGTGCCGCCATGCGGCGCGCAGGCGACCAGCGCGCGCACTTCGCCCACGCACTTGCCGCAGCGCGGCTTGCCGCCGAGCGCGGCGTAAACGCCGCTGACCGAGCGGCGCCCTTCGGCGACGGCGCGCTTCACCTGCGTATCGGTGAAACCATGGCAGAGACAGACATACACGGTCGGCACATCCGGCTGGGCGCGGGAGGCCCAAGCTAGTGCAATTGAGAACGATTTGCAATAGCACGACGGGCCCGCGACGGGCGCGATGCGGTCGTCCTCTGCGCTTGCGGGGAACGGCCGTGAGGCTTCAGCGTCCCTTGCGGGCCCAGGCGAAATACAGCTCGCGTGCTTTCGTCGCGACCGGCCCGACCGGCAGCGCGCGCGCTTCGACGCGGATGCAGGGCTTCACCTTGGCATAATTGCCGGTGGAGAAGACCTCGTCGGCCGCCATGACCTCCGCAAACGTGACGCGGCGCTCCTCGACCGTGATGCCCGCTTCGCGCAGCAGCTTGATGACGCGCTGGCGCGTGATGCCGTTCAGGAACGTGCCGTTGATCGCGGGCGTGGCCGCCACGCCGTCTTTCACGATGAACAGATTCGACGACGCGAACTCGGCGACGTTGCCGGCCGGGTCGAGCACGATCGCGGCGTCGAAGCCGCGCCGCTTCGCATCGGCCTCGCAGCGCGCGACGTTGGGATAAAGGCAGCCCGCCTTGGCGTCGGTCATCGCCATGTCGGTGGCCGGGCGGCGATAGGGCGAGAGGCATGCGGAGAAGCCGGCAAAAGCCGGGATCTCCATCGGCTCGATCGTGAGCGCGAATTTCGTGCTGTCGGCATCGGGAATGACGAAGCCCGAGCCGGCCCACATCAGCGGACGGATATAGACCTCGGTGCTCTTCGGAAACTTCGCGAGACCTTCGCGCGCGAGCTTCTCGATCTCCGCGGCCGTCACCGGCGGATTCATGCCGAACAGTTTCGCCGAAGCGATCGCGCGCTCGCAATGCCGGTCGAGATCGGGTGCCACGCCGTCGAAGCCGCGCGCGCCGTCGAAGATCGAGGCGCCGAGCCACGCGGCCGGGCTGTGGACCGTCATGACCTTGATGTCGCCCTCATGCCATTTCCCTTCGAACCACGTGATCGGCGGGAGCGCATTCGGCTTCGCCGCGTGATCCGGCTTGCCGGCGGATTTCGTAGAAGACGCTGAATTGGACATTGTGATGCGACAGGTTACGGGGGCCCGAGAGCGGCTTAACGCGTTCCGGCGAAGAGACCAAGAGGGCTTTCGCGAAGTGTCCTGTGACATGGATCACTGCACGCCATCCCCGAGCACGGTAAAAAATATCTCCACGACACCGGACCTCAAGGAGCCTTCCATGCGCACCAAGCAAACCAAGACCGATTGCCGGCGCGAGAAGCTCGAGTGCCTGGGCCCCATCGCCGTGAAGGCGACGGCGCTGCTGGCCGGAACGGCCGTGTTCGTGCCGCTGGTGACGGCGTTCGCCGCGCCCTTCGTGGGCTGAGCGGGCTATCGCGCCGACGACAAGGCCGCACGCCGATACGACATCACGCTTTCGAAGAGCCGGACGAAGTCAACGGCCGCGCCGGGAACGCGCGCGTGCCGGAGCCGCGCCAGCGCGCGGAGGCAGGCGCGCAGCCGCGCTTCGGCCAGCGCCGTGTCGGCGCCGCGCG
Organism: uncultured Candidatus Odyssella sp.; assembly: GCA_964624265.1. Taxonomy (GTDB): domain Bacteria; phylum Pseudomonadota; class Alphaproteobacteria; order Bin65; family Bin65; genus SBBV01. Next base: position 1,023 of record CAZUYG010000516.1, on the reverse strand, counting down.
CGAGGCGCCGGCTGACCCCCGCACCCCAGCGCGCCATCCCCAGATCCGCGGGCGGGGCCGGACCATCATGCGCCAGCCAGAGATTTCGCAGCGGGTCGCGCATCGGCGTGCTCCCTGATCCGCCCCGGAATTTGGCGATTGTTCTCATTTTGTTCAAGAGCGCGCCAAAGCGACCGGGCACCCCGGTTCTTCTGGACGCCCCCGCTCCCGGCGCCTATATCTCCGGCATCGCGACAACCGAATTCCATGCCGGGACCGGCTGCGCGAAACGGCGAGGAAGCCGCCGTTTCCGAAGGAGCAAACCCATGTCCCAACCGATGATGCCCAAGGCGACCGCGCTTTGGATGATCGAGAACACCGGCCTTTCGTTCAAGCAGATCGCCGATTTCTGCGGCCTGCACGAGCTGGAGGTACAGGCGCTGGCCGATGGCGACGTGATGGGCGGCATGGCGCCGCTCGATCCGGTGCAGAGCGGCCAGATCACCGCCGAAGAGATCAAGCGCGGCGAGGCCGATCCCGAGGCGCGGCTGCGCATCGTGAAGAACGAGATTCCGGAGCCGCTGCAGCGCGCCAAGGGCGCGCGCTACACGCCGATCAGCAAGCGGCAGGACAAGCCCGACGGCATCGCGTGGCTGCTGAAGAACCACCCCGAGCTGTCCGACGCGCAGATCTGCAAGCTGCTCGGCACGACGAAGAGCACGATCGCCGCCGTGCGCGACCGCACGCACTGGAACTCGCAGAACATCCGCCCGCGCGATCCGGTGGATATCGGCCTCTGCACCTATATGGACCTCTCCAAGACCGCCGAGCTCGCGCGCGCCCGCGCCGCCGCCAAGAAGGGCGAAGAGGGCAAGCGCGAGGCGAAGGAAATCGCGGCGGAAGCCGAGAGCGAGAACCCGCAATAGGCGCGGCGCGTTCGGGGCTTCAGCGGGGCTTGATCGTCAGGTCGCCGGGGAGGCACCCCGACCGCCCGCTGACAAAGGCATAGGCGTAGCGATCGCCGTCGCGATGGACCGCGACGCA
>CAZUYG010000515.1:0-3529 GCA_964624265.1 uncultured Candidatus Odyssella sp. | reverse complement strand
GCGCGCTCGATCTCGCCGCGATGGCGCTGGCGCTGGCGGCGCATGCGCGGCCCGGCTTCGACGCGCGGCCCTACGCGGCGCATCTCGACATGCTCGCGGCCGACGCCGCCGGCGCCGCCGCGACCGGTCTCGTTCCCCAAGAGCAGGCGGCGGCCTTGGCGGACGTGCTGTTCAGGCGCGCAGGCTATCGAGGCGACCACGAGACCTACGACGATCTCGCCAACGCCGATCTGGCGCGCGTGATCGACCGCCGGAAGGGCCTGCCGATCGCGCTGTCGATCCTCTATCTCCACGTCGCGCGTTCGCTCGGGTGGGAGGCTGCGGGAGTCAATTTCCCCGGCCATTTCCTCGTGCGGCTCGGCGCGGGCGAAGATGGCATCTTCGCCGATCCGTTCGAGCAGGGCGCGGTCCTCTCGCGCGCCGATCTCGACGCGCTGCTCAAGCGCATGCAGGGGCGCGAGGCGGCGCTGTCGCCCGGTCATCTGGCGATCGCCGGCAATCGCGACATCCTCTTGCGCCTCCAGAACAACATCAAATCGCGCTGTCTCAAGGCCGGCGACATCGCCGGCGCCCTGGCGGCGGCCGAGCGCATGGTGCTGGTCGCGCCGACAAGCGCGGCGGCCTGGTTCGATGCCGCGGCGCTCGCCGCGGAAATCGGCCAGCTGCGCCGCGCGCGCGTGTGTCTGGAAGAAGTCGCGCGCCACGACCGGCACCGCCGCTTCGAGCGCGCGGCGGAGGGCCTGCTCGCCGGCTTGAAGGCCAAGCTCAATTGAGCGCGCCGCGCCACTTCCCGTTTCTCGCCGGCCGCGACCCGCTGCGCATGGGCATCGCCGCCATCGGCGCGCGCGAATGGTTCGAGCTCGGCGACGACTACGCGGCACAGATGGCGGAGAAGGAGCGGTTGCTGCGCGAACGCCGCACCGAGGTCTTTTGCGCGCTGCCCGAGGCCGAAGCCGCGGCGCGCGAATTGCTCGGTGCCGTGGCCGACTGGTGCGTGGCGACGTTTCCCGATCGCTTTGCGCGCGAAGGCGGCCATGTGCGCTGCCCGGATGGGCGCCGGGTCGCGCTCACCGGCATGCCGCCGCTCGAGGCCGCGGCGCTGCTGGTGCAGGAAGATCTCTGCCTGATGCTGCCCGATGCGGGCGGCACGCCGATTCTGATCGGCGCGTGTCTCTGCTTTCCGTCGCGCTGGCGCCTCGCGGAGAAAATCGGCCATCCGATGCTCGCCATCCACGCGCCGGTGCCCGGCCTCAACGCGAAGATCGGCGCCACGATCGACCGCTTCCTCGCGGGCCTCAAGGCCGGCAACATCTATGCGCGCACGAACTGGAGCCTCACCACCGATCCCGCGCTGTTCCAGCCGGTCGCGCTGCCGCACGGCCCGATCTCCGCGGCCGAAGCCGGCGAGCGCATCTTCTATCGCGTCGAGCGGCAGACCCTGCGCCGTCTGCCCCGATCCGGCGCCGTGCTGTTCGGCATCCGCATCCACCAGCACAAGCTCGCGGCGTTCGAAGCGCTGCCCGCCGAGCGCCGCGCCTTCGCCGAAACGCTGGCCGCGCTCGATCCGAGCCTCGTCGAATACAAATCGATGTCGGCGATCAAGGATGCGGTTGTGCGCTATCTCAATGCAACCCCGTCATCCTGAGCAAAGCGGAGGATCTCGTCGAGCGGGCGCGGGCGCTTGCATCTCGGTCGAGCCACCGGCGCAATCGACTCTCGCCGCCGAGAGATCCTTCGCGACCGCCCAAGCGGGCGGCCGCTCAGGATGACGACGCGGGCGCGGCGCTACTTCCGCGTCGGATCGGGGCGGATGCGGACGAGCTGCTTGCCGAAATTCTCGCCCTTGAACAGGCGCAGCAAGGCGCGCGGCGCGTTCTCGAGACCGTCCACGATGTCTTCGCGATACTTCAACTGGCCTGACTTCACCCAGCCGGCCATCTCGCGCAATCCCTCGCCGAAGCGCTGGCGGTAATTGAGAATGATGAAGCCTTCCATGCGCGCGCTGTTGACGAGCAGGTGGCGCGTGATGCGCGGCGCCATCTCTGGCTTCTCGAGATTGTATTCCGCGATCATGCCGCAGATCGCGATGCGCGCCTTGAAATTGATCAGCGGCAGCACCGCGTCGGTGATCCAGCTGCCGACATTGTCGAAATACACGTCGATGCCGTCCGGGCACGCGGCGCGCAGCGCCTTGATCAATTGTCCGGTGTCGCGCCCCATCGCCTGGTAGTCGAGGCAGGCGTCGAAGCCGAGCTCCTTCACGGCGTAGTCGCACTTCGCCTTGCCGCCGGCGATGCCGACGACGCGCTTCGCCCCTTTGATGCGCGCGATCTGACCGACCGGGCCGCCCACGGCGCCGGTTGCGGCCGAGACGACGACGGTTTCGCCCGCCTTCATCGCGCCCACGTCGAGCAGGCCGAAATAGGCGGTGAGCCCCGGCATGCCGAGCACGCCCACGGCGGTCGAGATCGGCGCAAGGCCGGGGTCGATCTTGCGCGCGCCCTTGCCGTTGCTGAGGCCGTATTCCTGCCAGCCGAGCCGCTCCTCGACGATGTCGCCCTTCTTGAAGGCCGGATTCTTCGATTCGATCACCTCGCCGACCGTGCCGCCTTCCATCACCGCGCCCAGCTGCACCGGCGGCACGTAGCTCTTCACGTCGCGCATGCGCCCGCGCATGTAGGGATCGAGCGAGAGCCAGATGTTGTGCACGAGAATTTCGCCGTCCCGCGGCGAAGGAACCGGCGTTTCCTCGAATTTGAACGCGCTCTCGTCGAAATCGCCCGGCGGGCGCGCGGCGAGCAGCCAGCGGCGGTTCACGGCCATCGCTTCCCTCCGCGTCAGCCGTTGCTCTTGCGGTGATCGGCCACGGCCGCGGTGGCCGCGGTGCGCAGCATCGAGATGTCGGAGGCGTGGCAGATCGCGTCGTAGCCCTTGTCGAAGAGCTGCTGGTAGTTGAGGCCGCTGTGCTGGATCGAGGCCAGCTTCTTGCCCGAGGCCTTGATGAGGTCTTCGGCGCGCGTCAGCAGCTTCTTGTAGGCCTCGGAGGGCTTCAGCGGATTCTCGCCCGAATTGCTGGCGAGGTCGTTGGGGCCGATCAGGAAAGCGTCCACGCCCGGCACTTTCGCCATCGCCGGGATCGCCTCGATCGCCTTCGGCGTCTCGATCTGCAGCATGACGAACATTTCCGGGTTCGCCTTGGCCCAGGTGTCGGCCGCGTCGGCGCCGTAGGCCGAGTGGCGCGTCACGCCGAAGGCGAGGCCGCGATAGCCGATCGGCGGGTAGTAGCAGGCGCGCACCATCGCGTCGGCCACGTCGGCGTCCTCGACGTTGGGCACCATGATGCCCTCCATGCCGATGTCGAGCGCCCGCTTGATGTAGATCGGGTCGTGCCACGGCACGCGGATCACCGCGGCCGGCGCGTTGGCGCCGCCGCCCGAGCGCAGCGCCATCAATTGGTTCATGGCGCCCACGAAATCGCCCGGCCCGTGCTCGTGATCGACGATGACGAAATCGTAGCCGGCCAGCGCGA
>CAZUYG010000514.1:0-3529 GCA_964624265.1 uncultured Candidatus Odyssella sp. | reverse complement strand
CAGGAGCTGGCGCAGGCCGCCGCCGCGGCGCGCGCGTTCGGCCGGCCCGACGCCGCGAAGACACTCGCCGATCTCGTCGAGAAACACTGGCGCCCGAGGACCGCATGATCAGCTCGATTCCGCTCAACGTCGGAACCATCCATTTCATCGGCATCGGCGGCATCGGCATGAGCGGCATCGCCGAGGTGCTGCACTCGCTCGGCTACAAGGTGCAGGGCAGCGACCAGGCCGAAAGCGCCAACGTGAAGCGCCTCGCCTCGCTCGGTATCAAGACGATGGTCGGGCACCGCGGCGAGAACCTCGGCGACGCGGCCGTCGTCGTGATTTCTTCGGCCGTGAAATCCGACAATCCCGAAGTGACCGCCGCCCGCGCGCGGCTCACGCCCGTGATCCGCCGCGCCGAAATGCTGGGCGAGCTGATGCGCCTGAAATGGGCCATCGCCGTGGGCGGCACGCACGGCAAGACGACGACGACGAGCATGGTCGCCCACCTGCTCGAAACCGCCGGATGGGACCCGACCGTCATCGTCGGCGGCATCAGCACCGCGAGCGGCAGCAATGCGCGGCTCGGCAAGGGCGACTGGATGGTTGTCGAAGCCGACGAATCCGACGGATCGTTCCTGAAACTGCCGGCGACGATCGCGGCCGTCACCAACATCGACCCCGAGCACCTCGACCACTACGGCAGCTTCGACAAGCTGCGCGAGGCCTTCGCCACCTTCGTCGGCAACATCCCGTTCTACGGCTTCGGCGTGCTCTGCACCGACCATCCCGAGGTGCAGGCGATGATCCCCAAGGTGGCCGATCGCCGCCTCGTGACCTACGGAACCTCGCTCCAGGCCGACGTACGCGCCGTGAACATCCGCTTCGGAACGGAGGGGGCACGCTACGACATCGAGTTCAAACAGCGCGGTTCCAAGGCCAAAAAGCGTTACATAGATGTTGCGCTTCCATTGTTAGGCGAGCACAATGTCTTGAATTCGCTTGTGCCTGCCGCCATAGCCCAAGAACTAGATATTGGGGAAGACGTGCTGCGGCGGGCGCTCGGCGGATTCCAGGGCGTGAAACGGCGGTTTACCAAAACCGGCGAGGCGAATGGGATTACGGTCATAGACGATTATGGCCATCACCCGGTCGAGATCGCGGCGGTGCTGAAGGCGGCGAGACAGGCCTGCAAGGGCAATGTCATCGCCGTCATGCAGCCGCACCGCTACACGCGCCTGCGCGATCTGTTCGAAGAGTTTTCGCGTTGCTTCAACCAGGCCGACAAAGTCGTCATCGCCGACGTGTATTCGGCCGGCGAAGCGCCGATTCCCGGCATCGACCGCCCGCATTTCGTCGATGCGATCCGCGCGCGCGGCCACCGCAACGTGAAGGGGCTCGAGAAGCCCGAAGATCTGCCGGCGCTGATCGCCGACATCGCCGCGGCCGGCGACTACGTGATCTGCCTCGGCGCCGGCAACATCACCGCATGGGCGCACGCGCTGCCCGGCCAGTTGAAGGCGCTGGGAGGGCGCGGATGAACGCATCCGCCGCCAAGCGTCTTTTGGACCGCTTGCCGAAGGTGCGCGGCGAGCTGGAGGAGAACGCGCCGCTCGACCGCGAGACGTGGTTCCGCGCGGGCGGGCCGGCCGACGTTCTGTTCCGGCCCGCCGATCGCGACGACCTGATCGAATTCATCAAGAAGAAGCCGAAGGACGTGCCGGTGACGGTGATCGGCTACGGCTCGAACCTGCTCGTGCGCGACGGCGGCGTGGCCGGCGTGGTGGTGCGAATGGGCAAGCGCATGGCCGAGATCGAGATCGACGGCGAGGAAGTGAGCGCGGGCGCCGGCGCCGGCGACGTCGCCGTTTCCGCCGCAGCGCGCGATGCGGGTCTGGCCGGGCTCGAATTCCTCTCCGGCATTCCCGGCACGATCGGCGGCGCGCTGCGCATGAACGCCGGCGCCTACGGCCGCGAGATGAAAGACGTCGTGATCGAGTGCAAGGCGCTCGATCCGGACGGCGAACTGCACAAGCTCAAGCTCTCCGAGCTCGGCTTCGAATACCGCCACTGCGGCATTCCCGAAGACTGGATCTTCACCAGCGCCGTGATGCGCGGGACGCCGGACGACAAGGCGAAGATCGCCGAGCGCATGGCCGAGATCCGCCGCGCGCGCGAAGAAAGCCAGCCGCTGCGCACGCGCACCGGCGGCAGCACCTTCGCCAACCCGCCCGGCCACAAGGCCTGGAAGCTCGTCGACGAGGCCGGCCTGCGCGGCTTCAAGCTCGGCGGCGCGATGGTTTCGGAGAAGCACACGAACTTCCTGATCAACACCGGCAATGCCACCGGCGCCGACATCGAGAATCTCGGCGAAGAAATCCGCCGCCGCGTGAAGGCCAAGAGCGGCGTGACGCTCGAATGGGAAATCCGCCGCATCGGGCGGGCCTCGTCCAAGGAGGCGCGCTGATGGCGAAGAAGCGCGTCGCGGTGCTGATGGGCGGCTGGTCTTCGGAGCGCGAGGTTTCGCTCTCCTCGGGCAAGGGCTGCGTCGAGGCGTTGAAGAAGGCCGGCTACGACGTGAAGCCGATCGACGTCACGCGCGACATGGGCGCGCTGGTCCGTGCGCTCGAGCCCAGGCCCGACGTCGTGTTCAACATCCTGCATGGGCCATTCGGCGAAGACGGCCGCATGCAGGGCCTGCTCGATATTCTCGCGATCCCCTACACGAACTCCGGCGCGCTCGCCTCCGCGCTCGGCATGGACAAGGCGGCGAGCCGCGCGATGTTCGAGGCGGCCGGCCTGCCGATGGCGCCCGGCGAGATCCTCGACCGCGCCGCGCTGCTCGCGCGCGCCGAACCGCGGCGGCCCTATGTCGTGAAGCCGATCGCCGAGGGCAGCTCCGTCGGCGTCCATGTCGTGTTCGAGGGCGACAACGTCAGCCTGCACAACATCGCGGCGGAGCTGAGCGCGCATGCGCGCGTGATCATGGAGAAATACATCCCCGGCCGCGAAATCCAGGTGGCGGTGATGGGCGAGCGCGCGCTCGGCGCGATCGAGATCCGCACCAAGCGGCGCTTCTACGATTACATCGCGAAATACACGCCCGGCGAATCGCAGCACATCATGCCGGCGCCGATCCACGCCGACGCGTATCGCGCGGCCTGCGACCTCGGCGTGGCGGCGCACAAATCGCTCGGCTGCCGCGGGGTCTCGCGCGTCGACCTGCGCTACGACGACACCAAGGGCGAGCCCGGCGCCCTCTATCTGCTCGAGGTGAACACCCAGCCCGGCATGACGCCCACTTCGCTCGTGCCCGAGATCGCCCAGCACAACGGCATCTCGTTCGAGTCCCTCTGCTCCTGGATGGTGGAGAACGCCGCATGCGACGCGTGAAGGACCGCGGCGCGCCGGCGGACGGCACTCTGCTCGTGAGCCCGGGCGAGATCATCGCGCGCGCGGCCGCGACCGTGCCCGAGCGTTCGCCCGACGACGACGCGGGCGGCGAATCGAAGGTGCGCGTCTGGACCGCGCCGCCGCGCGCCGACGA
>CAZUYG010000513.1:0-3530 GCA_964624265.1 uncultured Candidatus Odyssella sp. | reverse complement strand
GCGCCGCGAGATTTCCACAGTTTACGTTGATAACGCTGTCGATAAGAGCGGCCGGATTCGGGACGGCGTGAAAATCGAAAAATCCGCGGATGAAGCCGCGGAGGCGCGCCTCTAGTCTGCCGCCGAACGCCTCGAGGATTTGCGATGGAAGGCTCCGCACCCGGCGGCGAACCGCGCACGCTGTTTCGCGTGCCGCCGCACAATTTCGAAGCCGAGATGGCGCTGCTGGGCGCCCTGCTCACGAACAACCGCGCCTACGAGAAGGTGGCGGAATTCCTTTCGCCCGAGCATTTCGCCGACAAGCGCCACGCGCGCATCTACGAGGCGATCCGCAAGCTCGTCGACGCCGGGCAGATCGCCGACGCGGTCACGCTCAAGGGCTTCTTCGAATCCGACGGCCTGCTCGACGAGATCGGCGGCCCGGCCTATCTCGCCCGCCTCGCCGCCTCGGTGGTCTCGGTCGTCAACGCCGAGGACTACGGCCGCACGGTGCACGACCGCGCGATCCGCCGCGACCTGATCGCGATCGGCGAAGACGTCGTCAACCGCGCCTACGAGGTCTCGCTCGACGCCACCGCGCAAGAGCAGATCGAGATGGCCGAGCAGTCGCTCTACACGCTCGCCACCGAAGGCGCCTATCAGACGGATTTCAAGGATTTCGGCCAGGCGCTCAAGGAAGCGCTGACGATGGCCGAGGCCGCGCTGAAGCGCGACGGCAACCTCGCCGGCGTCGCCACGCACCTCGACGACCTCGACAAGCAGCTGGGCGGCCTTCACCCCTCGGATCTCGTCATCATCGCCGGCCGCCCCGGCATGGGAAAATCGGCGCTGGCCACCAACATCGCGTTCAACGCCGCCTCGCGCTACCGCGAGGAGCAGAACGACCGCGGCGAACCCTACGTCGCCGACGGCGCCGTGGTCGCCATCTTCTCGCTCGAAATGTCGGCCGAGCAGCTCGCGACGCGCCTCATCGCCGAGCAGACCGGCATCGGCTCGCACGACATCCGCACCGGCCGCATCTCGACCGACGACTACACGAAGCTCGTCGAGGTGACGAACCAGCTCCAGCACATCCCGCTGTTTATCGACGACACCGCCGGCCTGACGATCTCGCAGCTCCGCACGCGCGCCCGGCGCCTGAAGCGGCAGCACAATCTCTCGCTGATCATCATCGACTATCTCCAGCTCCTGCGGCCGGCGCCCGGCACCCGGCCCGAGAACCGCGTGCAGGAACTCTCCGAGATCACGCGGACCTTGAAGCAGCTCGCCAAGGAGCTGAACGTGCCGCTGATCGCGCTCTCGCAGCTCTCGCGCGCGGTCGAGCAGCGCGAGGACAAGCGCCCGCAGCTCGCCGATCTCCGCGAATCGGGCTCGATCGAGCAGGACGCCGACGTCGTGATGTTCATCTACCGCGACGAATATTATCTGCGCCCGAAGGAGCCGCCGCCCGACGACCCGAAATACGCCGAGTGGCAGACCAAGCTCGAGCAGGCGCACAACAAGGCCGAGGTGATCATCGCCAAGCAGCGCCACGGCCCCACCGGCGTCGTGAAGCTGTTCTTCGAGGAGAAGCTCACCCGGTTCGGCAATCTCGACCAGACCCATGACGGCGGCGGACCCGCCTATTGAGGCGGCCGCGGCCGGCGGCGCGCGCGCCGCCGAGCGCGCGGGCGCCCTGCTCACGGTCGATCTCGACGCCATCGCCGAGAATTACGGCCGGCTCGGCGCGCGCCTCGGGCCCGGCGCGCAATGCGCCGGCGTGGTGAAGGCCGACGGCTATGGCTGCGGCGCGGTGAAGGTGGCCAAGCGGCTGTTCGCCGAAGGCTGCCGCGTCTTCTTCGTGGCGCGCGCCGACGAGGGCTTCGCGCTGAAGCCGCATCTGCCGGGCGCCGAAGTGTGCGTGCTCGACGGCCTGCTGCCCGGCGTCGTCAACGATTATGCCGAAGCCGGGATCGTGCCGGTGCTCAACGATCCCGGGCAGGTCGAAGCCTGGACCGCCTATTGCGCGGCCAACGAGGTGGCGCCGCCGGTGGTCATCCACGTCGATACCGGCATGAACCGGCTCGGCCTCTCGGTGTCCGAAGCCGAGGCGCTCGCCGAGGACGCCGACGCATTGCGCGCCTTCAGCGACGTGCTGGTGATGAGCCACCTCGTGGTCTCGGAGGAGCCGGAACATCCGCTCAACGCGCGGCAGCTCGCCGATTATCGCCGCCTGCGCGCGCGCTTCCCGAAGGCCAAGGCCAGCCTCGCCAATTCCTCCGGCATCTTCCTCGGCCCCGATTATCATTTCGATCTCGTGCGGCCGGGACACGCGCTCTACGGCGGCAATCCCACGCCCGGGCGGCCGAATCCGATGCGCCACGCGGTGCAGCTGCTCGCGCGCGTGATCGCGGTGCGCGCGGTTGATACTGCGGGAACCGTCGGATACGGTGCCACCGCCCGGATCGGCTCGGGCGGCCGCATCGCGACGATCGCGGTCGGATATGCCGATGGCTACCTCCGCTCCCTGAGCAACCGCGGCGAGGCCTGGATCGGGCCGCACCGCGTTCCCCTCATCGGCCGCGTTTCGATGGATCTGGTGACGCTCGACGTCTCGTCCGTGCCGCCCGAAGATTGCCAGGTCGGCGATTTCGCCGAGCTGATCGGCGCGCATCTCGGCGTCGACGACGTGGCCGAGCGCGCCGGCACCAACGGCTACGAGATTCTGACGAGCCTCGGGCACCGCTACCACCGCGCCTATCTCGGCGAGGCCGAATAATCATGCCCGTGCTGGCGCCGATCGGCCGCGCATTCCTCGCGCTGCTCGCGGCGGCGGGCCGGCTCGCGCTGTTCGCGGCGGCGGGCGTCGGGCACGCCGCGCGCCCGCCCTATTACCCGCGCCTCATCGGCAAGCAGATGCTCGAGATCGGCTATTTCTCGCTGCCGGTCGTGGGCTTGACCGCGCTGTTCACCGGCATGGTGCTGGCGCTGCAGTCGCACAGCGGCTTCGCGCGCTTCAACGCCGAATCGGCGGTAGCCACCGTCGTCGTGCTGTCGATCACGCGCGAGCTCGGCCCGGTGATGGCCGGGCTCATGGTGGCGGGCCGCATCGGCGCCTCGATCGCCGCCGAGATCGGTACGATGCGCGTCACCGAACAGATCGACGCGCTGACGACGCTCTCGACCAACCCGTTCAAGTACCTCGTCGCCCCCCGCCTCGTCGCCGGCCTCGTGACGCTGCCGGTGCTCGTGCTGCTCGCCGACATCGTCGGCGTGTTCGGCGGCTACCTCGTCGGCACGTACCGGCTCGAATTCAATCCGGCCAATTATCTGAAGCTCACCTGGCAGTATCTCGAGACAATCGACGTCGTCTCCGGCCTCGTGAAGGCCGCGGCGTTCGGCTTCATCGTGACCCTGATGGGCTGCTATCACGGCTTCAACAGCAAGGGCGGCGCGCAGGGCGTGGGCGTCGCCACCACGAACGCCGTCGTCTCCTCCTCGGTGCTGATCCTCGGCGCCAACTACTTCATCACCGCCGCGTTCTTCGGGAC
>CAZUYG010000512.1:0-3532 GCA_964624265.1 uncultured Candidatus Odyssella sp. | reverse complement strand
TCGCCACGCTCGAGCACACCGTGTTCAACCACATCAATCTCTACCGGCTGTCGAAGGGCATGCGGCCGCTGTCGCATCACCCCGGCCTCGCCGCCACGGCGCGCACGCACAGCGGCACGATGGCAAACGGCGCCAAGCCGATGAATCACGACGGGATGCGCGACCGCCTGATGCCGCACATGGCTTCGTTCGGCTACCGCGCCGGCGGCGAAATCCTCGCCTTCAACCGCAACGCCGGCGACCCGGCGCAGACCGCGATGCGCTCGTGGATCAACAGCTACCGGCACAAGGATGTGATGGAAGACGACTACGCCACGATGGGCGTCGGCGTCGCCCAGCGCGCCGACGGCGCCTGGTACTTCACGGTGCTGTTCGTCCGTTGAACCGCGGCGCGATCAGCGCGCTTTGCGCTGAGCCCCGATCGCCTTCAGCCGCGCCAGCGCCGCCGGATCGCACGCTCCTGCGATGCAGGCTTCGGATTCGAGGCGCATCGCCGCCTCCAGCGCCGCGCGGTCCGGCGCGACCAGGGCGCGCTTGGCGCGCGCCACGCCCTCCGGCGGCAGCGCCGCAAGCTCCTGCGCCATCGTCATCGCCTCTTCCCGCAGCCGCCCGGCGGCAACGACGCGGCTCGCGACGCCCGCCTCGAGCAGATCGCGCGCGCCGATGCGCCGCCCGCGCAGGATCATCTCGCGCGCGAAGGCCGTGCCGGCAAGGCGCGGCAGCAGCCAGCTTGCGCCGCCCGAGACGAACAGCCCGTAGGCGATCTCGGGCAGGAAGCCGCGCGCGTCTTCGGCCCACAGCGCGAAATCGCAGTTGAGCGTCCACGCGAAGCCGCCGCCGACCGCCCAGCCCTGTACCGCGCCGACCACCGGCTTGGCGCCGAACAGCATGTGCTCGCTGATGCGCTGCAGCACTTCGACCTGGCGCACGACCGCGGCACGGCCGGCGGCACTGATGCGAAGCTGATCCTCGAGATCGTCGCCGGCCGAAAACGCGCGGCCCGATCCCTCCAGCAGGATCGCGCGCACGCCCCTCTCGGCCTCCGCTCCTGCCAGCGCGGCGTCGAGCCCGTCGAGCATCGCCATGTCGATCGCGTTGAGGCGATCGGCCCGATTGAGCGTGACGACGCGCACCGGGCCTTCGTCACGGGTGAGAACGGCGGTCATGGCTGCGGAGATTCCCCTTTGGCCACGCTTTCAAACCACCAAGTCGCCAAGACACCAAGGGAGAAGATGCCGGGGCCAGCAATTTTCCTCTTGGTGTCACGGTGCCTTGATGGTTTTACTCCGCCGCCACCAGCAACGGCCCGACCATGACGACCATCACCCGCGCCGACTGCGAGGCCCGCGACCGGGCCGATCCGCTCGCTTCGTTCCGCGAGCGCTTCGAATTGCCGGAAGGCATCGTCTATCTCGACGGCAATTCGCTCGGCGCCTTGCCGAAGGCGGCCGCCGCGCGCGTCAAGCACGCGGTCGAGCGCGAATGGGGCACCGACCTCATCAAGAGCTGGAACGTCCACCGCTGGATCGACCTGCCGCAGCGCGCCGGCGCCAAGATCGCGCGCCTGATCGGCGCCAAGGCGAACGAGGTCATCGTCGCCGATTCGACCTCGGTCAATCTGTTCAAGATGCTGGCGGCGGCGCTCAAGATGCGCCCCGGCCGGCGCGTGATCCTCTCCGAGCCCGGCAATTTTCCGACTGATCTCTATGTGGCGCAGGGCCTCATCGAGATGCTCGGCGGCAAGCACGAGCTGAAACTCGTGCCGGGCGAGCAGATCATCGGCGCGATCACGGACGAGGTCGCCGTCGTTTCGCTCACGCACGTGAACTACAAATCCGGACGCATCCACGACATGGCCGCGGTCACGGCCAAGGCGCACGCGGCGGGCGCGCTGATGCTGTGGGATCTCGCGCACAGCGCCGGCGCGCTGCCGGTCGATCTCAACGCGGCCAACGCCGATCTCGCGGTCGGCTGCGGCTACAAATATCTCAACGGCGGACCCGGCGCGCCGGCGTTCCTGTTCGTCGCCGAGCGCCATCAGGCGGCGATCCGCCCGCCGCTCGCGGGCTGGATGGGCCACGCGCATCCGTTCACGTTCGACGTCGGCTACGAGCCCGCCGCGGGCATCGCGCGCAATCTCTGCGGCACGCCGCCGGTGCTTTCGATGTCGGCGCTCGATGCGGCGCTCGACGTGATGCTCGAGGCCGACATGGCCGCGCTGCGCGCGAAATCGCTGGCGCTGGGCGATCTCTTCCTGGCGCTCGTCGAGCAGCGCTGCGCGGCGCACGGCTTCACGAATGGGTCCGCGGCGCGTCACGAGCGCGGCAGCCAGGTGGGCCTCCTCCACCCCGAGGGCTATGCGATCATGCAGGCGCTGATCGCGCGCGGCGTGATCGGCGACTTCCGCGCGCCCGACATCCTGCGCTTCGGCTTCGCGCCGCTCTACAACCGCTACACCGAAGTGTGGGACGCGGTGGACGCGCTCAAATCGGTCATGGACGCGCGCGCCTGGGACACGCCGAAATTCAGGACCCGCGCCGCGGTGACGTGAGGCGCCGTCCGGTGCGAATCAGCACCCCGGCTGCACGGGCTTCGTGGTTTCGTAGTTGGGGCGGCAGGGGCGCGTGAGTTCGCCGAAGCGCGGGCTCCAGCACCATTGCGCCGGCTCGTCGCCGATGTAGACGCGGAGCGTCGAGCCCGGCGGCCAGTTGTAGATCGCCCAACGGCCCGATTGCGTCCACTCGACGCGCAGATAGCCGCCCTGATCGGCCGGGAAACAGGCATGGGCGAAGCGGCCGCGCTGCGGGGCCTGCGGCGGATAGGGCTGCGGCGGATAAGGCTGATACTGCGCCGCGACCGGCGCCGCGATGCCCGCCAGCAGGCCGGCCACCGCCAGAATCTTCGCGCTTTTCCGCATCGCCGACATCCTCATCTCCTCTGTACCTCCCGAGTTCAGCCGTTCCGATCTACGCCGCCTTCTTACGGTTCTGCGCCAGACGTTCATCCACGACCGCCACCTGGGCGTCGATCGCGGCATTGCGCAAGCCCTTCGAGGCGGCGATGAGCTGCACGAGCTTGTCGGCGCGCTCGATGTTCGGGACGCCGTTGTTGAGCGCGCGCGCGGCCGACGACGGGCGCGAAAGCCCCTGCGCGGCGGCGGCGTATTTCTCGAACGGCACGAGATCGTCGGGCGACGCGCCGAGCTTGACGCACAGGTCGCGCACGAAATTGTAGACCGAGCGCGAGGCTTCGATGTCGCTGTGCACCGCCTCCTGGATCGTGCGCGCGCCGTCTTTCGTCACGCAGCGATAGTTGCCGGCGAGGAGCATCGCCCACTTGGCCAGCGGCACGAACACCGAGTCGTGCACCTTGAGCTTCACGGGCAGCTCGATCTTGCCGGCGCCGGTGTCGAAGCGGATCGCCTCGATCTCGTCCTGCAGCTGGCGGAGAACCGCGGTGTGCTGATCCGAGGGAAAGCGCGTCGCCTTGAAATTGGTCGGCAGCGTCACCTGCAGCACGTTCACTTTCTCGT
>CAZUYG010000511.1:0-3535 GCA_964624265.1 uncultured Candidatus Odyssella sp. | reverse complement strand
GGACGTAGGAGATGCCCTGGAACGTGAAGAACGATATGCCGACCGGAAGGATCACTTCGAAGATCGGAATTTCGCGCTCGAGGCCCGCCGAGCGCAGCAATTCGTTCATCGAGGTGACGAAGAACTCGAAATACTTGAAGAAGCCGAGCACGGCGAGCATCACGGCGACGCCGATGCCCGCGGCCCATTTGCGCGCCCGCTCGGTTCCGGCCGCGCCGATCCAGAGACCGACCACGTAGATCGCGACCGTGTTGCCGAGCAGCAGGAACGTGAAGCGCCAGTCCCAGAACGCGTAAAAGACGTAGCTGGCGACGGTCAGGAACAGCTTGCGCCACTGGTCGCGCTCGACCAGCGCCCAGGCCAAGGCCAGCACGATCAGGAAGAAGATGAGGAAATTGAGGGTCGGGAAGAGCATTCAGGCGGCCGGCTTCGCGTCTTCTGTTGTCGCGGGCAAGAGCCCGAACCCGCGCTTCAGCCGCGCGGTTCCGGCCGCGTCGTTCGCGATGATGGGAGCGGGTCCCGGATCAGTGGCGGCCCGGAGAATAGAGCCGCGTCAGGTCGCGGTACAGCGCCTCGCCGCTGAGATCGTAGCCCTCGAGCCGCATGTGCACGCGATCGGCGATCGTGAGCGGCGGGTCCATGCGCGCCCAGCGGTCCATGCCGCACTCCTTGCCGGTCACCTGCGACCAGTCCCAGAAATGAACCCCGAGCCGCTCGGCGACGCGGCGCTGGATCTGGCGCACCTGCTCCAGCGCCGGCGGGCTGTGCCAGTAGCACAGCGCCTTGCTCCGCTTCTCGATCAGCTCGGCGTAGTTGGCGGCGTGCGCGGCGCTGAGCGGGCGGCACTGGAACCGCTCGCGCTGCGCGCGGTTGCGCCCGCACCATGAGGGCAACCGGTCGGCCCCCGGCGCGGTCACCACCGCGATCGAGGCGTTCGGCGCCATGCTGCGGATGGTCTGCAGCCGGTCGCGGAAATCGGCCTCGTATTCTTCCGGCTTCAGGCGGTTAACGAAGCCGTCGTTGGTCCCGAAGGCCACGATGATCAGCGCCGGATTGAGGTGGTGAATCTGCCAGGCGGCGATGCCGGCATCCCACTTGCCGATGAGGCCGACCGTTTCGCCCGGCACGCCGTGGCTGACGAACACGAGACCGGAGCGTCGCAGCAGAGACCAAGACAGCAGCGCCACCGGCCCGTCGCCCTTGAGGGTCACGACCGCATGGTGACCGGCACGCGGCAGCGGGATCGAAACGCGCTCGAGGCTGTGGGCGCCGCGCGTCGACACGGTGCGGATGTCGCGACCGTCGACGTTGAGCACGAAGCTGCCGCCCTGCGCCTGGCGGACGAATTCGACCTCGATCTCCTCGAAGCTCTTGAGGCCGCGCATCGAAGCCTCGAACGTATCCGTGCTCTTGTCGCCGACGATGGAATACGACGCGATGCCGGTGCCCGCCCATTGGCGGTAATTGTAGACGCCCCAATTGCCGCTCTGCGCGACGCGAATCTGGTAGGGGCGGAAATCGAAGAACGGCTTGCCGGGCGCCAGCATGCCGCGGCCGCCGTCGCCGAAACGGCGCTGGAAGCGCTCGCGCAGATAGCCGGTCCAATTGTCGCCGGCCGTGTGGCTGTCGCCGATCTGGAGGATCGTGAAGCGCCCGCGCCGGCCGCCGCGCTCGTAGGATTCCAGCGCGGCCAGGAAGCGGCCGAGCGCGCGCCGCGCGCGCGACTCCTCGCTGGGCCCGAACACCGCGCCGAGCGAGACGATCCCGCCGCGCGGACGCTGCGCGCGCGCGACGTCGCCGCGATAGCGCGCTTCGGCTTCGGCGATGCGTTTCTTGATCTGCTGTTCGCGATCCTCGTGGTCGCGGACGCGCTCTTCCTGCGTCATCCGCAGCGCGTCGGGCTCCGCGGACTGGGCGAAGCAGGCGGGCGCGAACGATGCCGCCGCGAGCAGCGCGGCGGCGAACGTCACCCCGGACTTCGTCCCCTTCATGGTGCCGAAACGCTCCAAAGAGCTTCGAGTTGCGGCAGTTTCTCTTTCGCCACCTTCATTACGTAGCGAATGACGTGATCGTACCCGAAATCGGTGAAGTGAACGCCGTCGTCGTGGCGGAAGCGGCGCTTGCGGCCCTTGTCGTCCTCCATGAACGGATCGTATTCGCCGTCCTTGTTGGCGGTGGCCTTCCAGATGTCGACGAAGTGCGCGCCGTGCGCCGTGGCGAGCTCGCGATAGATGCCGTTCATCATCTTCGCGTCTTCGCTGGCGTCCTCCTTGCGCATGATCGGCAGGCCGATCCACACGGTCGGGACCTTCTTCTGCTGCAGCAGGCCGAGGAAGCGCTGGATGTTCTGGCGATAGATCGCGTGCCACTTCTCGGTCCGGAACTGCGCCCACTCCTTGGCGTTGCCCTGCGCGAAGGCGCGCTGGCGGTCGTTGGCGCCGACCATGAAGATCACGAGATCGATCGGGCCTTTCGCCGCGACCTTCTCGAAATCGGTCTCGAAGCTGTAGGCGGTGAAGCCGGCGGAGTTCACGCCGTACCGCCCGACCCGCACTTCCTTCTGGTGCCGGATGTATCCGCGATAGAGGCTCGCCCACATTCCGTCGGAGAGCGAATCGCCCATCACCACGATGTGGAACGCGCGCGGCGCGCTGACCTCTTTTTTCGCCTCTTCCGTTTTCGGCTCGCTTCCTTTGGCGGTTTCGGCCTTCGCGCCGGCGAGCGGCGCGGCGAAGAGCGCAAGCAGCGCAAGGAAGCTCAGTGCAAGGCGCATCGATCGGTCCCCGTCGGAAATTGCGGCCCTGCGCGTGGAGAATCAGGTGCCCCGAAAAGCGCGCGGACTATGCATAAGCGGATCGTCGGTTTCAACCACGCGCGCGATACGGAGCGATTCCGATTAAGGTTTATGGGAAGGTAATTCCGCGCGTGCCCGCGCTTCGGGCAAGAGGCGCGGAAATCTTGCGCGAATTTCCGTCAGCACGCGGGCGCCGACGCGGTCGTAGCCGAACTCCCAGAAATGCACGCCGTCGGTGTGCCGGAAGCGGCGCTTGCGGCCCTCGCCCGAGGCCAGATGTTCCACGAACGCGCCCTCGGCGTCGGCAGTGAACCCCGCGATGTCGAGGAACAGCGCGCCATGGCGCTCCGCATGCTCCTGATGCAGCCGGCTGATGATGCGCATGCCACGGTCGTAGGGCGCATCGCGCATCACGGGCAGGCCGACCCAGAGCACCGGAATGCCCCGCCGCTGCGTGCGCGCGAGGAAATGCGTGAGGTGCTGGCTGTAGTACGCGTACCAGAGCGGCGAATCGAACGACGCCCGCTCGCGTCCATCGAGCGACATGGCGCGCTGGCGGTCGTTGGCGCCGGTCTGGACGATCAGCAGATCGATCCGCGGCCGTTCGAGCAGACGATCCAGCTGCTCGTCGTGGTAGTCGGCGTTGAAGCCGGTCGACGCGCGCGTGGCGTTGATGAGGCGCACGGACCGGTCGCGCGCGAACTGCCGGTAGAGGCTGCCCCAGAGACCTTCGGCGAGGGA
>CAZUYG010000510.1:0-3545 GCA_964624265.1 uncultured Candidatus Odyssella sp. | reverse complement strand
CGAGAGCGGACGCGACGTGTTCCTGTTCGTCTGGCGCGGCTGGATCGGCAGCGTCGCGCTGTATGGCGCCTTCGCGATCCACATCGGCCTTGCGTTCTGGGCGATCTTCCGCCGGCGCACGCTGCGCATGCACGCGTGGGAGTGGACCCAGATGCTGATGGGGCTCGCCATACCGCTGCTGCTGATCGAGCACGTCGTCGGAACGCGCCTCATCCACGAATTGTTCGGCACGCACGACAATTACACCTACATCACGCTGGTCCTCTGGATATGGGCGCCCGACAAGGGCCTTGTGCAGGCGGGGCTGCTGCTCGTGGCCTGGGTGCATGGTTGCATCGGCCTGCACTACTGGCTGCGCCTGCGCCGCTGGTATTCCGACCGCGCGCCGTGGTTCCTCGTCGGCGCCGTGCTCGTGCCCGTGCTCGGCCTGTTGGGCTTCAATCAGCTCGGCCACGAAATCGAAATCCTCGTCGCCAACAACATCTGGATGCGCGACATGACGGCGGCGCTCAAGCTGCCCAATAGCGTGCAAGGCGCCGAGATGTACCGCCTCATCGGCTGGTTCCGCGTCGGATTCGCGGGCCTGCTCGTCCTGACGCTGACGGCGCGCGCCGCGCGCCTGCTCGCCGAGCGCGCGCGCGGCCTCGTGCGCATCACCTACCCCGGCGGCAGGACCGTGGCGGTGACGCCCGGAGTCACCGTGCTCGAAGCCAGCCGCTTCAACGGCATACCGCACGCCTCGGTGTGCGGCGGGCGCGGGCGCTGTTCCACCTGCCGCGTGCGCGTCGGCCGGGGCGCCGAACATCTGCCAACACCGGCGCCGGAGGAGCTGCGCGTGCTCCAGCGCATCGGCGCGCCGCCGCAGGTGCGCCTCGCCTGCCAAATCAAGCCGGTGAAGCCGCTCGAAGTAATCCCGCTGCTTCCGCCGACCGCGACCCCGCGCGAGGCGTTCGCACGGCCGCGCCATGCCCAGGGCTCCGACAAGATCATCGCCGTGCTGTTCGCGGATCTGCGCTCGTTCACGCAGTTCGCCGAGAAGCGGCTGCCCTACGACGTGGTTTTCGTGCTGAACCGGTATTTCAATGCAATGGGCATGGCCATCGCCGATGCCGGCGGCCACCTCGACAAGTTCATCGGCGACGGCGTGATGGCGCTGTTCGGCACCGAGGGCGATCCGGAAAACGGCGCCCGCGCCGCGCTCAACGCCGCCCGCAACATGGCGCTGAAGCTGCAGGAGCTGAACGAGACGCTCAAGAACGAGCTCGAAACTCCGCTGCGCATCGGCATCGGCATTCATGCGGGACACGCGATCATCGGCGAGATGGGCTACGAGCACGCGACGACCTTGACCGCGATCGGCGACACGGTGAACACGGCGAGCCGCCTCGAATCGATGACCAAGGAGGTGAAGGCGCAGCTCGTGGTCTCCGAGGCGACGGCAACGCTGGGCGAGATCGATCTCTCCGCCTACCCGCGCCACGATCTCGCGATCCGCGGGCGCGTCGAGACCCTCGCCGTTCGCGCGATCCCCGACGCCGCGGCGCTACCGCGGCTCGAGCCGCTCAAGAAGGACAGGAACGCGGCGCAGAAAGAGATGGAGACCGCGGCGGCTTCGTGAGCCGGCGCCACGCCCGGCCCGGAAGCCGGCGCGCCGCGCGAATCGAAAGGGGCGGGATTCGATCCCGCCCCTTCGCCGTTCGCGCGGTGCGCGCCGGTTAAGACCGGCCGCCCGCCTTGGCGATCGCGCTGCGCAAGCTTTCGTATTCCTCGCAGCCGCGGCCGCAGATCTTTTGCAGCTTCCCGAGTTGCGCCTGCGCTTCCTTCATCTTGCCCGTCTTGAGATAGAGCTGGCCGAGATATTCGTTGGCGCCGCGGTGGTTCGCGTTGATCGCCAGCGCCTTCTGATACCAGCCGAGCGAGACGTCGTAGTGGCCGAGTTCGCGGTGGCTGTACGCGAGATAGTTCAGCGCATCGACATTGCGCGGCTCCTTGGCGACGACCTGTTCGAGCTTCCTGATCGCATCCTCGTACTGCTTCGCTTTCACCGCGCGCTCGGCATCGGTGTAGCCACTGTCGGCCGGCTTCGCGGCGGGCGCGTTCGGCTTCGGGGCGGGATCGCTGCCCATGGCAAAAACCGGCGCCGCGAACGACGCGGCGGCCAGGGCGATGGCGAAGAACGAAATAGGCTTCATGCTGGTCTCCTCTGGGTCCCCGGCAATGCGGGACCGCGCGACCTTAAACAATTCGCGCGCCGCATTCATCCCGGCCGGCGACAAATTCTACGTGAGCGGCGCGCGATTGGATGCGTGCGCCAACCCCTTGCAATCGCTCGATTGCCGACGCGCCAAACTGAACACCGCATGAATGCGCCGATCAGGCTGGGTTCACCGCCGCCGTGAGATATTCCGCGTGTCCGACGGCAATCGGGCTGGTCCTCCGATGAAGTTTGCGGCCCCCGCCCTGTCCCACCTCCCCCACCTGGGGCCGTAAGCACGGCGGCCGACCTTCGGGTCGGCCGCCGTTGCGTTTCCGGGCTCCGCGCTTCGTGCCGCCGCGCCCGCAGGCTATGGTGCGCCCGCACCGGGCCGGGCCAGACCGACATGCACGACGCCTCCCACGATCCGCAACCGAGCCGCCGCGCCATTCTCGCAGGCGCCGCCGGCGCTCTCACATGGGCGGGCGCTCAGACGGCCGCTGCCGCTCCGGCCGACCCGGCCACGCACCCGACCAAGACCGGCTATCTCTTCGCGCTCGGCGTCGCCTCCGGCGAGCCGCTGCCCGACAGCGTCGTGCTGTGGACGCGACTGGCGCCCGATCCGCTCGATGGCGGCGGCATGACGCCCGCGCCGGTGCCGGTACGCTGGGAGATCGCGGAGGACGAGGCGATGCGCCGGATCGTCCGCCGCGGCGCCACGGTCGCGCACGCCGCCTGGGCGCATTCGGTGCATGTGGAGGCGAACGGCCTCGCGCCGGGCCGCGTCTATTGGTACCGCTTCAGCGCGCGCGGCGAGGCCAGCCCGATCGGCCGCACGCGCACCGCGCCCGCCGCCTCCGCCAAGGTCGCGCAGTTGCGCTTTGCCGCCGCGTGCTGCCAGGATTTCCAGAACGGATACTATTCGGCCTATCGCCACATGGCGCGCGAGGACCTCGATTTCGTCCTCCACCTCGGCGACTACATCTACGAATACGGCGCCAACCCGCAGCGCACGCGGCAGCATCGCGGCGGCGAGACGGTGACGCTCGCCGACTATCGCAACCGCTACGCCCAATACCGTACCGATCCCGACCTGCAGGCCGCGCATGCGGCTTTCCCCTGGCTGTCCATCACCGACGACCACGAGGTGGAGAACGACTACGCCGACGACAAGTCGGAGAAGCGGACGCCACGCGCGGCGTTTCTCGCGCGCCGTGCCGCCGCATACCGAGCCTATTACGAGCACATGCCGTTGCGTCCCGCGATGGCGCCGCGCGGCGCGGCCTTTCCGCTCCATCGCCGCCGCCGCTTCGGCGATCTCGTCGATCTCTTCCTGCTCGACGAACGCCAG
>CAZUYG010000509.1:0-3557 GCA_964624265.1 uncultured Candidatus Odyssella sp. | reverse complement strand
CGTAGCGCATCGCCGACGAACACCGGCGCGGTGAACGTGACGTCGAGCGATTTGAGCCGCGCGCCGAATTTCGCCGCCAGCATCGCCGCGAAATGCGCCGTCGTCATAGGCCCCTGCTGGAGCACGGTCGCGAAACCCGCGCGCTTCGCGAAACCGTCGTCGACGTGAATCGGGTTGGGGTCTTCGGTGCCCGCCGAGAACAGCGCGAGCTGTTCGCGCGAGGCGCCGGGCCGCGTCTCGTCGAAGATCACGTCGCCGGGTTGCAAGGCGCCCATCTCAGCCGCGCTTCACGAGGCGGGTGATCTCGCGCATCGCAAGCGTGCGCGCGGGGAGGAGGCGGTATTCGTATTCCACATCGGCGAACCACAGCTTGCCGGCCTTGCTTTCCTTGGCCGTCAGCTTGGCGATGCGCGTGGTCACCTCGACCTCGTCGTCCCATCCCACCGGCGCGAACCACTCGTAGCGCTGGCCGGCGTGCAGCGCCTTCTCGCGCGGAATGTCGAGATCGGTGAAGAGATCCACGCCGCGCGTTTCGCCGCGCAGGAAGATGAAATAGGTGGGCGGCACCGCGCCGCCGGCGTCCGCGAGCCCCTGGCCCGCCAGCATCTTGGCGGCCAGCGCGCGGTCCGGCTTCAGGCGATAGGGCGGATAAACCTTGCCCTCGAGCTGCATGTTCATGCGCGGGATGTTAGCCCGCGCCGCCCGGGGGTCAAGAAGTTTTTTACGGAACCGTAAAAAGTGTGCGGTGCGCCTTGCGGCTCAGCGTCGCGACAGATTGCATGTCTGGGCGACGATCTCGAGCGTGCGCAGCAAGAAATTGTCGCCGGGCAGCAGGACGCCGCGCACGCGCAAGGTCATACCCTCGAACGCCTCGAGGTCGAACTTGCGCCAGCCGCCCGGCGCCACGACGTGGACGCGATAGGTGTATTGCGGCCCGCGGAGGACGCCGCCGATCACGCAGGCCTCGATCGTGCGCGGCACCGGCTCCGAGGCCGCTGCCGCGCCTCCGGAAAGAGCGAGGGCGGAGAGGGCGAGCGCGAGAGAGCGGCGGATAGGCATGGCGGGTCTCCGAGGAAAGCGGCAGCTTGCCGGCGCGCTGCGCGCCAGGGAATGACGCACATCAAAGGGCCGGCGCCGCCGCGCCTATCCGGCGATCAGGCCGCGGCCGACCATGCCGGCATAGGCCTCGACGAGATCGGAAATCGGCACGCCCTTCCTGGGGTCGTACCAGCGCGCGAGCCAGTTGCACATGCCGAGGATGCCGAAGGCGAGCATCTTGGGATCGCCCGCCGGTCGGAATTCGCCGGCGCGCTGGCCTTCGGCGACGAGCCGTGTCCAGAGGGCTTCGTATTCCTTCCAGATGCGGGCCATCACCGCGCGCACCGAGCGCGCATCCTCGAGATGTCCGTCGCGCAGCGAGACGGTCATCTCGAGGCAATGCAGGTCGAACTGCTCGAGATGATTGCGCACGGCGTCGTGGAGCTTCTCGGCGAAGCTCTTGTCCGGCGCCGCCATGATCGCGCGCAGGCCGTGGATCAGCGCGAGGCTGCGCGGCTCGATGATGTGCAGCAGGATCTCGGCGCGGTTCTTGAAATAGTAGTAGATGCCCTCGCGCGCGATGCCCACCGCGCGGGCGATGTCGTCGAGCGACGTGTTCGCGTAGCCCTGGCGGTCGAACAGCTCGGTCGCCTTGCGCAGAATGTCCTCGCGCCGGCGTTGCGACTTGGCCGTGCCGGCTTCCGCGCGCGCGCCCTTTGCGCGTTTCGGTTTGGCGGGCGCCGCGGCGCGTCCGCCGTTGCGGGCGTCGCGATCATGGGCGGGGCGGGAGCGCGTGCGTTCCATTGCGCCGCACCATATCGGCCGCCCACGCGGCGCGGAAGGGCTTCGCGATCCATCGCTGCTGCTTTCGCGGGGACGACACGGACAATCGAGATTAAACTCGCGCGCTTACGGGGAAGGAAATGCCGGATGGCCGATAAGCCCGAACGCTTTTGCGACCTGGTGATGAAAGGCGGCATCACCAGCGGCGTCGCCTATCCGCTGGCTTCGGTCGAGCTGGCCAAGCATTTCACCTTGCGCAACATCGGCGGCACATCGGTCGGCGCGATCGCCGCCGCTTTCGCCGCCGCCGCCGAACATGCTCGCGGCAAGCATCACGCCGGCTACGACCTGCTCGAGAAGCTGCCCGCCTGGTTCGCCGAGCGCGCGCCCGACGGCAAGACGAACCTGTTCAGCCTGTTCCGGCCCGATCCGTCCACGGCGCCGCTGTTCAACCTGTTCCAGGCGCACATGCGCACGCGCGGGCAAAGCCGCCTGAACCGCGCGCTCAGGGTCGCGCGCGCCTCCGTGATCGGCTTTCCGCTGCAGGCCGCGCTCGGCGCCGTGCCCGGCCTGCTGCTCGCGGCGGTCGTTCTCGCCTTCGGCAGCGGCCTCGTGCTCGCGGCGTCGCTGATCTCCGCCGCGCTGATGATCGGTGCCGGCGCGATGCTGATGGCCGGCCGCGCCGCCGGCCGCGTGCTGGCGAAGGACGTGCCGGAGAATTTCTACGGCATCTGCTCGGGCGCGGCGCCGCCGGGCCCCGGCGAAGGCCCGGCGCTCACCGAATGGATCGCCAACACGATCGACCGCATCGCCGGCCGCGATCCGGAAAAAGACCCGCCGCTCACCTTCGGCGATCTCTGGGGCGACGATCCGGAGACCGGCGTCAACCTCCAGATGGTGACGACGAATCTCACCCAGGGGCGCCCGATGCGCGTGCCGTTCGACGATCCCGGCATGAAGGGCATCGGCCAGTACTATTTCGATCCCGCGGAGATGCGGCGCCTGTTCCCGGAGCGCGTCGTCGAATGGATGATCGCGCACGCGGCGCAGGCCGGGCAGACGCAGCTGCCGACGAACCTCATCCGCCTGCCCAAGGCGCGCGACCTGCCGGTCGTCGTCGCGGTGCGGCTCTCGGTGTCGTATCCGCTGCTGCTCTCGGCGGTGCCGCTCTACACGCACGACTGGACGCGCGAGCGCGCGAAAGACCGCCTGCAGCCCGACCGCTGCTGGTTCTCCGACGGCGGGCTCTCGAGCAATTTCCCCGTCCATCTGTTCGACAACCCGCTGCCGCGCTGGCCCACCTTTGCGATCAATTTCCGCCCGCCGCATCCCGACATGCCCGACGAGCTCGTGTGGATGCCGAAGAGCAACCGCGAGCGCGGCATCGCGATCTGGAACCGCTTCGATGCCGGCCGGTCGCCGACGCTCGGCGGCTTCCTCTCGACGATCAAGGACGTGACGCAGAACTGGAGCGACAACGAGCAGGTGCGCGTGCCCGGCTTCCGCGACCGCATCGTGCACATCACGCTGAAGCCCGGCGAGGGCGGCGTGAATCTCGACATGCCGCCCGAGATGATCCTCGACATCGGCGAGCGCGGCCGCATCGCGGGGCAGACGCTCGCCGAGCGCTTCGCCAGCGGCCCGCAATGGGAGGTGGCCGAGGCGTGGGAGGCGCATCGCTGGGTGCGCTTCCGCTCCAGCATGTATGCGCTCGAGGGCGCGCTGCGCAATTTCGA
>CAZUYG010000508.1:0-3561 GCA_964624265.1 uncultured Candidatus Odyssella sp. | reverse complement strand
CCGGCGACGTGCTCGTCATCGCCGGCAAGGGCCACGAACAGGGCCAGATCGTCGGCGACAAGACGCTGCCGTTCGATGACATGGCGGTCGCGCGCAAGGCCGCGGCGGCGCTCGGGGGTCACGCATGAGCGCGCGCACGCCGCTCTGGACCGACGCCGAGGCCGTGGCGGCAACGGGCGGCCGCGCAAGCGCGCCGTTCGCCGCGCACGGCGTTTCCATCGACACGCGCACGCTCGCCAAGGGCGATCTGTTCGCCGCGATCGAGGGCGTGAGCCAGGACGGGCACCAATACGTCGCGGCCGCGTTCAAGGCCGGTGCCGCCGCGGCGCTGGTGCAGACCGGCCGCGTCGCCAAGCCCGAAGGCCCGGTGCTGGAAGTGCCGGACACGCTCGAGGCGCTGCGCGCGCTCAGCCGCGCCGCCCGCGCGCGCTCCAAGGCGCGCATCGCCGCCGTCACTGGCAGCGTCGGCAAGACCGGCACGAAGGAGGCGCTGCGCACCGTGCTCGCGGCCCAGGCCGCGACCCACGCGAGCGAGGGCAGCCTCAACAACCACTGGGGCGCCCCGCTTTCGCTCGCGCGCATGGCGCGCGACGCGGCCTACGGCGTTTTCGAGCTGGGCATGAACCATCCCGGCGAGATCGCGCCGCTGACCCAGCTCGTGCGCCCGCATGTGGCGCTGATCACCTGGATCGCGCCGGCGCACACGGCGTTCTTCAAGTCCGTCGCCGAAATCGCGGACGCCAAGGCCGAGATCTTCACCGGCATGACCGGGGGCACCGCCGTGCTCCCGCGCGACAGCGAATATTTCGACCGGCTCGCCGCCGCCGCGAAGACAGCCGGCATCGTGCGCATGATCGCGTTCGGCGCGCACAAGGCGGCCGAGGCGCGCCTGATCGACGCCGATCTCGGCCCGACGCAGAGCACGGTGACGGCCGAGATCCTCGGCACGCGCCTGCGCTACACGATCGGCTCGCCCGGCAAACACTGGGTGGCCAACAGCCTGGCCGTGCTGGCGACGGCGCAGGCGCTCGGCGCCGATCTCGCCAAAGCAGCCGCGGCGCTGGCGCAGGTGCAGCCGCCCAAGGGCCGCGGCCAGCGCCACCGCGTCGCGCTCGGCAACGGCAGCGGCAACGGCAAGGCCTTCACGCTGATCGACGAAAGCTACAACGCCAGCCCCGAGGCCGTGCGCGCCGCGCTCGCCACGCTGGCCCTCGCCTCGCCCGAGCCCGGCGGCCGCCGCATCGCGGTGCTCGGCGACATGCGCGAACTGGGCGACGATGCCGACGCGATCCACGCCGCGCTCGCTCCCGCCTTCGTCGCGGCCAAGGTCGACCAGGTGTTCACCTGCGGCACGCACACGGCCGCGCTGGCGGCGGCGCTGGCGGCGGCCCTGCGCGGCGCGCACGCGGCCGATTCGGCCGCGCTCCAGCCGCTCGTCGCAGCGGCCGTGCGCGCCGGCGACGTCGTCATGGTCAAGGGCTCGCTCGGCAGCAAGATGGCGCCGATCGTGCAATCCCTCTTGGCGCTCGGCCGGGCGTCTCCTACGAAGTCGGGGACGTGAACCGGGAGCGCCGCGATGCTGTTCGAGCTTCTTTTCCCCCTCAGTCAGGAATTCGGCGGTCTCCGCCTGTTCCAGTACCTCACTTTCCGCAGCGGCGGCGCCGTGATCACGGCGCTGCTGATCTCGTGGTTCATCGGCCCCAAGGTCATCCGCTGGCTCAAGAGCAAGCAGCCGCAGGGCCAGCCGATCCGCACCGACGGGCCCGAGACGCACCTCAAGAAGAAGGGCACGCCGACGATGGGCGGCGTGCTGATCCTGATCGCGGTCACGGTCAGCACGCTGCTGTGGATGGACCTTTCGAGCGGCTACGTCTGGGCCGTGATGATCGTGACCCTTGGCTTCGGCGTGCTCGGCTTCTTCGACGACTACAAGAAGCTCACCAAGCGCTCGACCGCCGGCCTGTCGAGCCGCGGCAAGCTCGTCGGCCAGCTCGCGATCAGCGCGATCGCCACCTACTGGATCATGCATCTCCACTGGGCCGCCGAATTCCGTCCCGGCGTGGATGCGACGCAGCCGATCGCCACCGGCCTCGCGATCCCGTTCATCAAGGACTACCTGCTCAATTTCGGCGTATTCTTCGTCGCCGTCGCGGTCTTCATCATGATCGGCGCGTCGAACGCGGTGAATCTCACCGACGGGCTCGACGGCCTCGCGATCATGCCGGTGATGATCGCCGCCGCCGTGTTCGGCTTCATCGCCTATCTCGTCGGCAACGTGCTGTTCGCGAAATACCTCACGCTGCTGCACGTCCCCGGCACCGGCGAGCTCGCCGTCTTCTGCGCGGCGCTCGTGGGCGCGGCGCTGGGATTCCTCTGGTTCAACGCGCCGCCGGCCATGGTGTTCATGGGCGATACGGGCTCGCTCTCGATGGGCGGCGCGCTCGGCGCCGTCGCCGTGGCGATCAAGCACGAGATCGTGCTCGGCATCGTCGGCGGCCTGTTCGTGCTCGAAACCGTGTCGGTCATCGTGCAGGTGGCGTCGTTCAAG
Source organism: uncultured Candidatus Odyssella sp. (assembly GCA_964624265.1). Classification (GTDB taxonomy): domain Bacteria; phylum Pseudomonadota; class Alphaproteobacteria; order Bin65; family Bin65; genus SBBV01. The sequence goes on along the minus strand of CAZUYG010000508.1, from coordinate 1,013 downwards.
CTCACCGGCAAGCGCGTCTTCATGATGGCGCCGATCCACCATCACTTCGAGAAGAAGGGCTGGGCCGAATCCACCGTCGTGGTCCGCTTCTGGATCATCGCCGCGGTGCTGGCGCTCGTCGGCCTCGCCACGCTGAAACTGAGATGAGGGCATGATCCGGATTCCCGGCTATGAGCACAAGCGCATCGCGGTCATGGGGCTCGGCGTCGCCGGGCTTCCCACCGTGCGCGCGCTCATGGCCAGCGGCGCGCACGTGCTCGCCTGGGACGACGGCGCCGACTCGCGCAACAAGGCCGCCGCCGAGGGGATTCCGGTCGTCGACCTGCTCTCGGCGGATTGGGACGGCATCGACACGCTCGTGCTCAGCCCCGGCATTCCGCACACGTTTCCGAAGCCGCACCCGGTCGCCGAGCGCGCGCGCAAGGCCGACGCGCAGATCGTGTGCGACGTCGACCTGCTCGGCCGCGCGCAGCCCGATGCGATCTATGTGGGCATCACCGGCACGAACGGGAAATCCACCACCACCGCGCTGATCGCGCACATCCTCGCGAGCGCGGGCAAGTCGATCGAAGTCGGCGGCAACCTCGGCCCGGCGGTGATGAATTTCGCGCCGCTCGGCAAGACCGGCATCTACGTGCTGGAGATGTCGAGCTACCAGCTCGAGCGCACATTCTCGATCTCGTTCGACGTGGCGGTGCTGCTCAACGTCAGCCCCAACCACATCGACCGGCACGGCGACCTTGCCGGCTATGTCGCGGCCAAGACGCGCATCTTCGCCGGAAACCGCAAGAAAAAGACCGCCGTCGTCGGCGCCGACGACGCGGAGACGCGCCGCGTGGCCGATACGCTCGCGGACCGGATGCATGTCGTGCGCGTAACGCGCGAGAAGCCCGGCCCCGGCATGGTCGGCGCCGAGGGAACGCGGCTCGTCGACCGCACCGGCGACGCGCCGCGCATCGTCCTCGATCTCGCGGGCGCGCCCGACCTGCCCGGCCGACACAACGCGCAGAACG
>CAZUYG010000507.1:0-3567 GCA_964624265.1 uncultured Candidatus Odyssella sp. | reverse complement strand
GCCCTTGTTCTCGATCTTGGCGACCACGACCGGGCCGATCTCGCCGGTGCGCTTCACATGCGTGCCGCCGCAGGGCTGCAAATCGACGCCGGGAATTTCGAGCAGCCGCACCTTGCCGTGGCCGGTCGGCGGCTTCACCGACATCGTGCGCACGAGATCGGGCTTGGCGGCAAGCTCCTCGTCGGTGATCCAGGCCGGCGTCACCGGATGATCTTCGCGCACCAGGCGATTGAGCTCGCTCTCGATGTGTCCCTTGTCGAGCGCGGCGGCATCGACGGCGAAGTCGAGGCGGCCCTTGTCGGCCGCGATCTGCCCGCCGGTCACCTGGCCGGGCACCACGGCGCACAGCAGATGCAGGCAGGTGTGCATGCGCATGTGGCGGTGGCGGCGCTCCCAGTCGATCTCGGCCAGCACCGTGTCGCCCGGCGCGAGCGCCGGCGCGCCGCCCTGCGGAACGTGCAGGATCGCGCCCGTCGCCTTGTCGCGCTTGGTATCGGCGATGCCGACGCTCGTTCCGTCGGCGCGCGCGAGGCGGCCGCTGTCGCCGGGCTGGCCGCCGCTCTCGTAGTAGAACACCGTGCGGTCGAGGACGATGCCGTCCGGGCGCACCTCGCGCACCGTGGCCTCGCAGGAGCGGAGATAGCCGTCGTTGCGGAACAATTCTTCGGTCATGGTCCTTCCCGTTGGCGCGCGAAGCGATATTGCGAAGATCGCCGCGCGGCGCAAGTCAGGCGGCGAGCACGCGCGTGTAGATTTCGCGATCCACATTGCCGCCGGACAACACGAGGCCGATCTTCTTTCCGGCGACCTTCGCGCGCTCCTTGAGCGCGGCGGCCAGCGGGGCCGCGCCGGCGCCTTCGGCGACATTGTGCGTGTCGGTGAAATAGTGGCGCATCGCGGCCTCGATCTCGGCGTCGGACACCTCGACGATGCGCGCGGCGCCGCGATTGATGCGCGCCACGGCCTCGGGCACCGGCACGCGGCAGGCCATGCCGTCGGCCATCGTGTCGGCGGAATTGGTCGGCACCGGCTTGCCCGCCTTGAACGAGAGCGAATAGGTGGCCGCGTTCTCGGAAACGACGCCGACGATTTCGGTCTTGGAGCCCAGCGCATCGCGCGCCGCGATCATGCCGCAGATGCCCGAGCCGAGGCCGATCGGCACATAGACGGCGTCGAGATCCGGCACCGCCGACAGGAATTCGAGGCTGTAGCTGCCGACGCCTTTCACGAGCGTGTCGTGGAAGCTCGGGAACGGATGCAGCCGGCGCTCGCCGGCGAGGCCGCGCGCATGCTCCAGCGCGGCCTGGAAATCGTGCCCGTGCTCGATCAATTCCGCGCCATGCGCCTTCATCGCCGCGTTCTTCTCGCGGCTGTTGCCGTGCGGGACGACGATGACGGCTTTCATCCCGGCGCGGCGTGCGGCGAACGCGACGCTCTGGCCGTGATTGCCGCGCGTGGCGGCGACGACGCCGGCGGCGCCCGGCTCGCGGCGCTTCAGTTCGTCGATGTAGCAGAGGCCGCCGCGCACCTTGAACGCGCCGAGGACCGTGTGGTTCTCATGCTTGACCCACACTTCGGCGCCGGCGCGCGCCGACAGCAGCGGCCAATGGTGCTGCGCCGTCGGAGCGATCGTTCTGTGCACGAGCGCCGCGGCCTCTTCGAGCGCGGCGCGGGAAAGCGAGTCGGTCATCGTCAGCCTCTGTGCGCGAAGATCGTGCCGGCGAGCACCACGGCGGCGCAGGCCGCGAGCGGCAAGGTCATCGCCTCGCCGAGAATGATGACGGCAAGGACGAGGCTCGCCACCGGCTGGAGGAACTGCAGCGTGCCGATGCGCGCGATGCCGCCGCGCGCAAGCGCCCAATACCACAACAGATAGCCGAGCGACGAGACCGCGAAAGCGAGATAGACGACGCCGGTCCAGGACAAGAGCGTGCCGGCGCTCCAGTCGATGCTCCCGGCGCGCCAGGCGAACAGCGGAATCAGCGCGACGCCGCCGATCATCAGGCCCCAGAGCGTCACGCCGAGCGCCGGGAAGCGCCGCGCGGCGCGCCCGCCGCCGACATAGCCGATCGACGCGAGAAAGCCGGCCACGAGGATCAGCAGGTCGCCGATCCAGCTGTCTGCGGTGCTCTCGGCAATGCCGATGCGGAAATGGACCAGCGCGAACGTGCCGGCGGCGGCAAGCGCGGCACCCGCGGCCCAACGCCGGCTCGGCAGGGTCTTCTCGACGAGATGCGCAGCCAGCGCCGTGAAGATCGGCTGCATCGCGAGAATGAGGCCGGCATGCGACGCCGTCGTGTATCCGATGCCGATGCTGAACAGCACGGGGAACAGGACGAACGCGCACAGGCCGGAGAAGGCGAGCAGCGGCCGCGTGCCGTCGCGTGCGGGCACCGGCAGGCGCAGCGCGAGCAGAAGCAGCGGCGCCGCCAGCGCCGCCAGCAGCGTGCGCAGCATCCCCACCATCGCGGGGTCGATCGTATCGACGGCGATGCGCGTCGCGATCGGCGTGCCGCCCCAGATGAGCACGGCCACGCCGGCCGCGAGCACGGCGCCCGAGCCCGTGCGGGCGAGCGCCTGGTTCACGGCGCGGGCGCTCCATACATGGCTTCGCCCTCGCGGATGAGGCCATCCGCGCCGAAGGCCATGACTTCCATCGCGCGATTGCGCGCGCCGTTGCGCTCCGCGGTGTAGATCACGACCAGTTCGCGCCTGCGCGCATCCCAGATCGCGCGATCGAGCGTGAACGACAGCGACGAAAGCCTGCGCGCTCCGTTCCAATAGGCTCCGAGCGCTTCGCGGCCGGAAACCGTCGCGGTTCCCATGCGCTCGAGGGCCACCGGGCTCGTGAAGCGCCCCTCGGCTGCGTAATGGGAAACGATCGTGTCGATATCGCGCCGGTTCCAGGCGTCGATCCACGCGCGTGCGAACGCCTCGGCCGAGGCGCTGTCGTGCGGCGCCGTCATAGCTCGATCCAGCCCTCGAGATAGGAGGCGCAGGTGCCGGCAATCGTTACCCGGTCGCCGCGATGGCGGCACCACAGCTGGCCGCCGCGCTTCGAGATCTGTCGCGCGAACAGGTCGGTCTTGCCCAGCCGCTCCGCCCAATAGGGGATGAGGGAACAATGCGCGGAGCCCGTCACCGGGTCTTCCGGGACGCCGACTTTCGGCGCGAAGAAGCGCGAGACGAAATCGCAATCGTCGCCCGGCGCGGTGGCGATCACGCCGAATCCATCGAGCCCGGCGATCTTGGCCATGTCCGGGCGCAGGTTTGCGACCGTGGCCGCTTCCGCGAAGACGGCGAAGACATCGCGCGATTGCAGGATGGCGTCCGGCCGGGCGCCGAGCGCGGCTTCGACCGCTGCGGGATCGGCGCGTCCGGGTCCGGGCGGACGGGCGGGGAAGTCGAGCGCGAGCCGCGCGCCGTCGCGCGCGACCCGCAGAAGTCCGCTGCGCGTATAGAATGCGACCGAATTGGCGGCGCTTCCGCCGAGGATGAAATGGGCGCACGCCAGGGTCGCATGGCCGCAAATGTCCACTTCGGCGACTGGCGTGAACCAGCGGAGAT
>CAZUYG010000506.1:0-3587 GCA_964624265.1 uncultured Candidatus Odyssella sp. | reverse complement strand
GCCATGCTCGCGAAGCTGGTGGCGTTCGACACGACGAGCCGGAATTCCAACCTGCCGCTCATCGAATGGGTGGCGGCGTATCTCGCCGATCACGGCGTGCGCTCGCATCTCGTGCACAACGCGGACCGCACCAAGGCCAATCTCTTCGCCACGATCGGGCCGGAAGCGAACGGCGGCGTGATCCTGTCGGGCCACACCGACGTGGTGCCGGTCGACGGCCAGCCCTGGACGACCGATCCCTGGACGCTCACCGAGAAGAACGGCCGCGTCTATGGCCGCGGCACCACCGACATGAAGGCGTTCTCGGCCGCGGCGCTGGCCAAGGTGCCGGACTGGACGAAAGGTGGCTTGAAGCGCCCGATCCATCTCGCGCTGTCCTACGACGAAGAGGTGGGCTGCACCGGCGTGGTCGGCATGATCGACTGGCTCGGCGAGAGCGGCCTGCGCCCGCGCGCCTGCATCGTCGGCGAGCCCACCGACATGAAGGTGGTGACGAGCCACAAGGGCGGCATCATCGGCACCTGCACGGTGAAGGGCGTTCCCGGCCATTCCTCGCAGGTGCACCGCACCGTGAACGCGGTGATGTATGCCTCCGAGCTCGTCGCCCATGCCGTGCGGCTCGGCGAGGAGATGCGGGCGGGGCGGCAGGATGCGGCGTTCGATCCGCCCTATTCCTCGCTGCAGGTCAACATCATGAACGGCGGCGCCGGCGGCAACGTCGTCCCGCACGAGGCCAGCTTCTTCTGGGAGCATCGCGCGGTGCCCGGCGTGCGCATGGAGGACGCGGTCGACAAATTGCGCGCCTTCGCCGCCGAGACGCTGCTGCCGCGCATGCGCGCGGTCTCGCCGGCGACCGACATCCGCATCGACGTGCTGGCGAAGATACCCGCGCTGGCGGACCAGCGCGGCTCCGAGGCCGAAACGCTGGCCCTGCGCCTGGCCGGCCGCAACGCCACCGAGGCCGTCGCCTTCGGCACGGAAGCCGGGTATTTTCAGGGCCTCGGGATCCCCACGGTGGTGTGCGGGCCCGGCAATATCGCGCAGGCCCACCAGCCCGACGAGTTCGTGGCTTTGGAACAGCTTTCCGCCTGCGACCGCTTTCTCGACCGGCTCACCGAAGACTGCCGGACATCCGATTGAACGACTGCAACGCAAGAGGGAGTAACCAATGACCGCCTTGTTCCGCCCGCATAAGGGCCTCGCCGCGGTAATACTCGCGGTGGCGCTCGGCCTCGCCGGAGGCGTTCACGCCAAGACGTTCAAATGGGCCGCGGACAGCGACCCCGGCTCGATGGACCCGCACAGCCGCAACGTCGCCTCGACGCTGTCGATGCTGTCGAACATTTACGAGCCGCTGATCCGCCGCAACAAGGAGCTCCAGCTCGAAGGCGCGCTGGCGGTGAAGTGGGAGGCGACCAGCCCGACCGCGTGGCGCTTCACGCTGCGCCAGGGCGTCAAGTGGCAGGACGGCTCGCCGTTCACGGCCGACGACGTCGTGTTCACCTACGGCCGCACCAAGGGTCCGGGATCGCTGCTCGGCACCGTCCTGCGCGGCAGCACCGGCATCAAGAAGATCGACGACCATACGGTCGAATTCACGATGGCCGGGCCGAACCCGACCTTCCCGCAGCAGATGTCGTCGTGGCTGATCATGTCGAAGGCATGGTCGGAGAAGAACAACACGACCAAGGCCACCGACCTCACGAAGAACGAAGTGTCGTTCTCGACGATGAACGCAATGGGCACGGGTCCGTTCATCCTCAAGAGCCGCGGCGCCGACGGCAAGATCGTGATGGTCCCGAATCCGACCTGGTGGGACAAGGCCGAGCACAATCTCACCGAGGTGATCTTCACGCCGATCGCCAACCCGGCCACGCGCAGCGCCGCGCTGCTGTCGGGCGAGGTGGACATGGTCCACACGCTGCCGATCAACGCGATCCCGCGCGTGCTGGAGCAGAAGGGCCTGCGCGTGATGCGCAAGGCCGAGCTGCGCACGATGCTGTTCTTCGTCGACCAGCTCCGCGACGAGCTGATCGACAGCAACGTGAAGGGCAAGAACCCGTTCAAGGACCTGCGCGTGCGCCAGGCGATGGCGATGGCCATCGACGCCGAAGCGATCTCGCGCCAGGTGATGCGGGGCGTCTCGGTGCCGAACTACCTGCTGGTCGGCCCGGGCGTTAACGCGTTCGACGCCGCGCTCAACGTGGCGCCGAAGCGCGACATGGATGCCGCCAAGAAGCTGATGGCCGACGCCGGCTATCCGAACGGCTTCGAGGTGGGCATGCAGTGCTCGAACGACCGCTACGTCAACGACGAGTTCATCTGCACGGCGGCCGTGGCGATGCTCGCCCGCGTCGGCATCAAGGTGAACCTGAAGGTGATGCCGTTCAACCAGCTCATCAAGTATCTCTCGCCGCCCTACGAGACGAGCCTGATCCTGGCGGGCTGGCTGCCGGCCACCTACGACGCGCACGACGCGCTGTTCAACCTCACCGCGTCGCGCAACAAGGAGCTGCAGCGCGGCATCTTCAACGTCGGCGGCTATTCGAACCCGAAGTTCGACGAGCTGGTGATGAAGGCCGGCGTCGAGCTCGATACCAAGGCGCGCGACACCATGCTGCGGCAGGCGCTGCAGATGGTGCGCGACGAGGTGGCCGTGATCCCGATCCACCAGCAGGTCATCGTCTGGGCGGCGAAGGACAGCGTCGAGCTCGTGCAGAACGCCGACAACTTCTTCCCGCTGCGCTTCGTGAAGATGAAGTAGCGGAGAGGTTCTGGCCCGGGCCCGGCGCGCCGCGCCGGCCCCGGGTCTACCGGCGAAACGATTTGAGCCCCGCGGGGGTCGAGGCTGGCGGCCGTGCCGTTTGCCCGCACACCGCGGGGCATTTTTCGTGTTCCGGCGCGCAGACCGGGCGCGGCGCGCGCCGAGACCGCGTCACTGAGCGATGCGCTCGATCTCCATGTCGCGCCGCGCGGCGATGATCGAGACGGTGAATCCCGCGATCACGTCGATCGCCGACATGGCGGTGATCAGCAGAAACGTCGTCGTTCCGGTCTGCTTCACGAGCAGGAACAGCAGGAGGCAGCCGACGAAGACGACCATCGAGGCGACGTGTTCGACGATCTGCGCGCGTCCGGAGCGCGTCGATTTGAGGATCTCGAGATAGAGCAGCACGAGGCCGATCAGCAGGAAGAGATCGCTGACCAGAAAATGCCAGACGCTCCCCGAGGGAAGCGTGAGATCGAAGAGCGTCTTGCCCAGCGCCGTGTCGAAAACGGCGGCCACGATCAGGTAGATGACCGCAAGAAGGCCGATCAGCGGCGTCTGGCGATAAAACGAACCCATTGCTGCGCTCCGCGATGCTGCGCCGTCCGCGCTCCTGCGCCGGAAGGGCGGCACGGCCGGGCGGGCGCGCGAGTATTGCCCGGGGCAGGGGCCGCTTCAAATGAAACCTTGGGGCGCGATGGGGCGCCGCGGGCGCTTCAGGCCGATGCGCCGGAGCCGCCGTCTTCCGCGAGAAACGCGCGCAGCTCCTCCACGAACCGCGGCCATGCCGGCTCGTGCTGGAGGATGATGTGATTGCGCC
>CAZUYG010000505.1:0-3590 GCA_964624265.1 uncultured Candidatus Odyssella sp. | reverse complement strand
CGCTGCGCTAGCGGCGCGGCCGCGCGAACGGGCGGCGGCCGCGTAGGGGCGCGCAGCGCGCGCCCCGTTTCCGCTGGCAAGGCGCTCGACGCGAGTGCCCGCCGGACCCGCGCCGCATTTCTCGATCGCCGTACCCGCATGAGCAGGGCGCGCGCAGCGCGCCCCTATGGCGATTCAGCCCTGCACGCCATCCCCAAGGGTTTCCACAGAAGCCGGTCTTCGCGCGGGCCACGATCGCACTTGAATTGGGCGAGTTAACTCCTTGGCGGGCTGCAAATTTTCTTCGCGGCTGCCAGTTTCGCCCTTTACAACTTATGAGGAAAGATCAAGTATTGTGGATAAGTGCCTATCCGCAGCCGCAAATTGTTACGATTCGATGACATCGCCGCGAGGCGGGCAGCTATCGGGGGTGACGCCATGAACTACGATCCGAACGGATTGGTCAGCCGCTGGAGTGGCGCTGCGCGCCGCGGCACCATCGCGCACATCGCTTATGCCCTGGCCGGGCTGGTCGCGGTGGCGTTCGTACTCCATCGCTTCGTCGTCTAACGCCGTTCCGCAGACGCATGAAAAGGCGCCCGCCGCCCGGCGGGCGCCTTTTGCGTTCCGGCGCTCAGGCCTGGCGCGCGGAGGCGAAGCCTTCGAGGAACGCGCGCACGTTCTTGCCGAGATCGTCGCAATTGTAGCCGCCCTCCTGCACGAGCACGGTGGGCAGGCGGAGCTCGCCGATCGCGCGCGCGATGCGGCCGAAGCCCGCGGTCGTGATGCGGAAGCCCTGGAACGGATCGCCCTCGTAGCCATCGAGACCGAGCGCCACGAACAGGATGTCCGGCGCGAACGAGCGGAGCGTCGCGAGGCCCTCGGCGAGGGAATCCAGATAGGCGTTGTCGCCGGTGCCGCGCGCGATCGGCAAATTGAGATTGGCGCCGCGCCCCTCGCCCTCGCCGCGCTCCTGCGCGTAGCCTGAAAAGAACGGATAGAAATCGGCGGGGTCGCAATGGAGCGAAACCGTCAGCACGTCGCGGCGCCGGTAGAAAATTCCCTGCGTGCCGTTGCCGTGATGCACGTCGACATCGAGGATCGCCGGCCGCCGCCCGCGCCGCACCGCGTATTCCGCGGCGATCGCGATGTTGTTGAGGAAGCAGAATCCGCCGCACATGTCGGCGAACGCGTGGTGCCCGGGCGGGCGGCACAGCGCGTAGGCCGCCGGCGCGCCGCCGAGCACGCGCTCGGCCGCGTGCAGCGCGACGTTGGCGCTCGATGCGGCGGCGGCGAAGGTGTCGGGGCCGATCGGGCTCGACATGTCGGTCGTGTACCAGCCGACCTGGCCCACGAGCCCCTTCGGCAGATTCGCCATGTGGCGGCCGGGATGGATGTTCGGCACGACCTCGGCCGACGGCGCGCCCATCGCGCGCCAGCGGCCGTGCACGGATTCGAGGAACGCGAGATAGTCGGGCGCATGCACGGCGGCGCGCGGCGCCGGGCCGTAATCGTGCGGCGGCTCCACCGTGAAGCCGGCGCGCCGCAGTTCGGCGACGATCGCTTCCGCGCGCTCGGGCTTTTCCGGATGCGGCACGAAGCCGCCCGCGCGGTAATACGTTTCGGGCCGGTGGCGCGCGTGATCGGGCGAGAAGACGATGTGCATGGCGAACCTCGCCGCCACACTATCCCGGCGCGCGCGCCGCGCGCGAGAAGAAACGCCCCGAAACGCAGACAGCCGCGCCGGTTTCCCAGCGCGGCTGCCCGCAGTCCGCGGCCTCGATTCTAGCGCTGGCCGTAGAGCGTCACCGCGGCCTGGCCGCGGAAGTTCGGCACGGAATTGTAGGTCATCACGACCCGGCGGATGCGCCGTTCGCGGCCGTCGAGATCCAGCGGCGGCGTGCACGCGCCGGCGCGGATGAAGCGGCGCACCGGCAGGTCCTGCCGCTCGCCGTTGCCGAAATGCACCTCGACGTCGCGGAACTGCACCGCGTTTCGCGCGACGCAGAGGCGCAGCGCGCGGAAGCGGCCCTCGCCCTGCAAGTCGAACGCGTCGTTGTCGACCTGGAAGCCGACCATGCGCGTGCCGAGGCGGTCCCACATGCCGGGCTGGGTCGGGCTGCCCGGACCGGGGCCCATCCTGGTGTGCAGGCCGTAGACCGAGACGAGCGCGCGCCCGCGGAAATTCGGAACCGAATTGTAGGTCATCTCGACGCGCGCGATGCGCCGCGCGTCGCCGCGCAGATCGAGATTGGCCGTGCAGCTGCCCGGGCGCACGAAGGCGTTGACCGGAAGCTGCTGCCGCTCGCCGTTTCCGAACACGACGTCGACGTCGCGGAACTGCACCGCGTTGTTGGCAACGCAGATTCGGATCACGCTGAAAGCGCCCTGGCCGCGCCCGCTGACCACGTCGCGGTCGACGAGGAAGCCCACCTGGCGCTGGCCCAGCAGTTCCCAGCGCCCTTGTGCGGACGCCGGGGACGCGGCAAGCCCGGCCACGGCGAGCAGACCGATGCTCGCCGTTAATACTTTGATATTCATCGTTTTTCTCCTCTACTCGGATCCGCCCCCGGATCGCCCTGCGCTGATATACGAACGACAGGGGCCACTAGTGCCGAGGGCGGTCCGTGTAGAGGGAGCGGCCGCCCGGTCAGTTCGGGCGGTTGCGCGTATCCATCGTCAGCGTTCCCGAATTCTTGGCCTCGCCGGCGCCGACGCGAAGCCGGTCGGTGGTGCCGAGGAAGACGATCCAGCGCGGCGCGCCGACCGGTTTCACGGCGATGCGATACGCGGCCGGCGGCGTTTTCGGAAACTGGAATTTGCCTTCGCCGTCCGCGGTCGCCTTCAGGAACAGCGGCCGCTTGCCGCACGGACCCTCCGGCCCGGTGAAGATTCCGGCGGATACGCCGCAGATCTGGATCTCCGCGCCCGCGACCGGCTTGCCGTCTTTCCACTCGAGGCGTCCTTCGAGCGAGCCGGGCTGCTGCGGCGCGGCTTCCGGCAGCGCCGAACCCTTGCCGACGGCGGCCACGGCCGAGAAATCATTGTCGGGCAGCGGCGAATCGTGCATGTGGCGCGCCTCGAATTTGCCGTCGGCGAAGCGCGCAATTCCGAATTCGCTGGCGACCCAGACGGCGCCGGCCGCGTCCGCGGCGAGGCCGCGGATCGAGTGGCCGAGATCGAATTCGGCGCGGCGGTCGCCGTCGTGCATGACGAGCTTCGATCCGCTCGCGGTCCAGCGCTTGCCGTCGGCGCCGAACGCGATCGCGCTGAAATGCGCCTGGCCCTGCGCCGTCTGCCACTTGCCGTCGCGGAACGCGAGCACGGAAGCGCCGGCCGGAATCCAGACCTGGCCTTTGCCGTCGGCGTAAATGCGCGTGAAGGGATAGCGCTTGTCGAAGCCGTCGCCTTCCTTGAACACGCGCCACTGCCCGCCTTCGAACAGCGCGACGACGCCGCTGGCCATCGCGACCCATGCGGAGCCGTTGGCGCCGGCGGCAATGTCGAAGACCGTGCTCGTGCCGGCAGAGGGAACCGCCTGGGCCATTGGGTAGGCCTTCCACGCGGAACCGTCCCAATACGCGACGCCGCCGGTGGTCGACACCCAATAC
>CAZUYG010000504.1:0-3595 GCA_964624265.1 uncultured Candidatus Odyssella sp. | reverse complement strand
CTCTTTGCAGGCGTCCTTCACGTTGGCGATCATGCCGAGGTTCTTCATGTAGAGACGCCCGTCCTTCATCACGACTTCGGACAGGTACTCGTTCATGATCACGTCGCGCGTGACGGGGTCGATCATCATCGGGCCGCGCGGGCTCTTGTCCCACTTCCAGCCCTTGAGCGCCGCCATCGCCTGATCGGGGTCGATCTTGCCCTTGAGCGTCTGCACGACGTGCGCGATCGCGGCCATGCCGTCGTAGCCGCCGACGACGACGAAATCCGGCACTTCCTTCTCGCCGTAGGCCTTCTTGTATTCCGCCACGAACGCCTTGTTGGCGGGGTTGTCGAGATCGGCGTTGTAGTGGTGCATCGTCACCATGCCGACCGCGGCGTTGCCGAGTTCTTGCAGCTTGCTGTCCTGCGTGAGGTCGCCGGGGCCGATCAGCCGGATGCCGGCCGCGTGCAAGCCCATCGCGCCGTAGGCCTTGCCGATCGCCGACATGTGCGCGCCGCCCGGCACGAAGACGAACAGCACGTCGGGCTTCTTGTCCTTCACGCGCTGGAGGAACGGCGTGAAGTCCGGCACCTGCGCGGCGCCGCCCATCGGCACGTCGTCGATCACCTTGCCGCCCGCCGCCTCGAAGCCGCGCTTGAACGCATCGCGGCTGTCGCGGCCCGGCGGGAAATCGGTGTAGCCGATGACGGCGGTCTTGGCCTTGAGGATCTCGGCGGCCGCCTTGCCCATCGCGAAGCCGGCGTGCCACATGCCGAACGAGACGCGCGCGATGTACGGCGAGAGATTCGGGATCCACGCCGTGCCGGCGTTCATGATCACCAGCGGCTTCTTGCCCGCGTGCACCAGCGGCGCCACGGCGATCGCGTTCGGCGAATAGATCAGGCCGGCGAGGAGATCGACCTTCTCCTGCACGATCAGTTCCTGAATGACGGTCTTGGCGGTGGCGCCGCCCGGATCCTTCGTGTCGCGCTTGATCAGCTTGACCGCGTACGGCTTGAACGCGTCGGGATTGAGCTTCATGAACATCTCGATCCCGCGATCGACCTGCTGGCCGAGCTCGGCGCCGACTCCGGTGTAGGGCAGGGCGACACCGACTTTCACTTCCTGCGCGGCGGCGGCGCTGCCCAGAAGGGTCAGTGCCGCTGTGGCCGCGGCCATTCGCATCTTCATCGTATCCTCCCTCGACTGTTTGGTGATGATCCCCACCCCGAGCGGGTTCGCCGGGTATTTACGGCGATGTGGAGAACGGGCGCAAGCGGCGCCGGGCTCACTCCGGCGGCAGGCCGGCCTTTGCCAATCCGGTCGTCTGCCGCGCGAACGTCTTTGCCGCGGCCGGACGTCAGCCGCCGCCGGCACGCGCGAATTCCTCGAACGAGAGCTTGCCGTCGCGGTTTGCGTCGGCGGCGCGGAAGATCGCGCGGCCGGCGGCCAGAAATTCCGCGCGCGAGACGAAGCCATCCTTGTTCGCGTCCATCTCGGCGAAGCGCGCGGCGGCGGCCTCGCCGCGCGCAGCCACGATCTCGCCGCGCGTCAGGCGCCCGTCGCCGTTCGTGTCCATCGAGGCGAACGCTCTGAGCCGCGCCGCGTCGAGTTCGGCGGGCGCGATGAAGCCATCGCGGTCGGTGTCGATGCGGTCGAACGCGGCGCGCAGCGCGGCCTCGTCGGCCGGCGCGCGCGCGCCGGGCCCGCGCGGTTGCGGCCGTTCGATCGGCGGGCGCTCGAGCTGCGGCTGCGCGGAGCCCGGCCGCTCGCCGGCGGGCGGCGTTCCCGCGAGCGCGGCTTCGAACTCGGCGCGGGTCACGCGGCCGTCGCGGTCGCGGTCGAGCGCGGCGAATTGGCGGCGGCCTTGCGCAAGATACTCGGCCCAGGTGATGCGTCCGTCGCCGTTCGTGTCGATGCCGGCGAAACGGCGCTCGCGCAGGCGCACGACGTCGGGGCCGGCGCCGCGCGGGCGGACGAATTCGTCGCGCGAGAGCACGCCGTCCTTGTTCGCGTCGAGGCCGTCGAAGTCCCGCCGCCGGGCCGCCTCGAACTCGGCGGCCGAGATGGCGCCGTCGCGGTTGGTGTCGATGCGGTCGAAATCGGCCATGGTCTGCGCCGCGGCGGGAAGGGCGGCGAGAAGCGCGAGGCCAAGCGCCGTCGCGGGAAAGAGGCTACGCGTCACGAGAGGCCTGCCGATCTGTGCGGGTTTCTAGGATCGCCGGCGGGATAGGGCGAACAGCGCGACCGCGGCCGCGTTGGAGACGTTGAGGCTTTCGAGCGCCCCGCCGCCATAGGCGCGCGCCGCCATCGGAATACGAACGAGGTCGTCGCAGCTGTCGCGGGTCAGGCGGCGCATGCCGGGGCCTTCGGCGCCGAGCACCAGTGCGCGGTGCGAAGGCACGGATATCGTGTCGATGTCGTGTTCGGCGGCGCCGTCGAGCCCGATGCAGCGATAGCCGGCCGCCTTGAGGTCGGCGAGCGCGCGGGCGAGGTTGCCGACCCGGACCAGCGGCACCAGGTCGAGGGCGCCCGCCGCCGCCTTGGCCAGGGCCGCGGTCTCGCCCGGTGCGTGCCGTTCGGTCGTGACGACGCCATCCGCGCCGAAGGCCGCGGCCGAACGCAGGATCGCGCCGACATTGTGCGGATCGGTCACCTGGTCGAGCACCACCAGCAGCGATTCCGGGCGAGATTCCGCTTTGATCAGAAGGTCTTGCAGGAAAATCTCGGGCAGCGGATCGGCCTCGAGGGCGATGCCCTGGTGAACCGCGCCGCGCAGCAGATTGTCGAGCGTCCGCCGGTCCACGGTTTCCGGGCGGGGCTGCCCGCCGCGCCCGGCAAGCGCCACGTTCAGCCGCGGTCCCAGCCGTTCCGCGAGCTCGGCGGTGATCAGGAGGCGGCGCGCCGGGCGGTCGGGGTTGCCGAGCGCCGCCAGAACCGGATGAACGCCGTGCAGCCAAAGCCGGTCGCCCTTGGGGCCGCCCGCCGGATCGGTATGCCGGGCCCCTTGCGGGCGCCCCCGGCGGTCGCCACGCCTTTGAAAATGCTTTGCCATGTCCTTGCCGGGTTTAAAGGGATAAGGTGCCCGCGTCACGCTGGCACAAGGGCCAAGCGCTTGCGTTTAGTGGAAACTCGTCGTAAATAGCACCGTTGCTTCGATATCCAAGCCTCTTGCCCGATCCTCACGCCGTGAGGGGCGGCCCGAGGCTTGTATTGTCTTTGCAACATAATCGCATGACCGACGCGAATGGCGGAGGGGTGCCCGAGTGGCTAAAGGGGACGGGCTGTAAACCCGTTGGCTTATGCCTACGAAGGTTCGAATCCTTCCCCCTCCACCACCCGCCGCGCGCGAAAGCGAGGATCGAGAGTAACCGCGGATAGCCGCGCCGGGCGGGTGTAGCTCAATGGTAGAGCTCCAGCCTTCCAAGCTGGAGATACGGGTTCGATCCCCGTCACCCGCTCCATGCGCGGGCTGCGGGGCGGCGAGGCGCGGACCTCCGTAAGGCGGCGCGGACGACCAGGAACGAAGACACGAGACGGAAGGCATCAAGGACGGATCATGGCGAAGGAAAAGTTCGAGCGGACGAAGCCGCACTGCAACATCGGCACGATC
>CAZUYG010000503.1:0-3598 GCA_964624265.1 uncultured Candidatus Odyssella sp. | reverse complement strand
AATTGCGACGCGCCTTCGGGCTTGAACCGGATCGGCGCGTTCCACACCGCATGGCCGGAGACGGTGGGGCCGCCGCAGCGACTGCATGCGGCGTCTTTTTCTTCCATGGTCCGCGCCATACAGCCACCTAGTTCCAGCGCCCGAGCGCCGCCTTGTGCTCCGGCGCGAGGTCGTCCTCGATGAACCAGCGGACGATGTCGTCCATCGACTTGTCCTGCTTGAAGCCCATCTTGAGCGCGCGCTTCGGCGCGAAATCGGCGTGCCAGCGGTCGACGATCGCGGCGATGACCGGGTCTTTCTTGAATTTCACCCGCGCCGCCACCTTCGGCCCCGCCACGCGCTTCAGCGACGCCATCATCTCCGCGACCGAGACCACGAAGCCCGGAAGCATGAGCCCGCGATTGTCGCCGAACGCCTTGGCCGGCAATTCGTAGGCGCGGATCAGCGACTGCACGACCGTGCGCGGCGAGGCGCACCACATGCGCACGCTCTTCGAGACCGGGCAGACCGTTTCCGTCTGCTGCAGCGGCTCGCGGATGATCGAGCTGGCCCAGGTGGAGGCGGCGCGGTTCGGCTTGCCGGCGCGCACGACGACCGTCGGCAGGCGCAGCGAGCGCCCGTCCAAGAAGCCCTTGCGGCTGAAATCGTTGACCAGCAGCTCGCCGATCGCCTTCTGCGTGCCGTAGGAAGTCTGCGGCAGCAGATTGATGTCGTCCTTGATCGGCGTCGGGATGTCGCCGCCATAGACGGCGACCGAGCTCGTGAACACGACCTTGATCGGCTTCGGCAGCGCGCGGCAGGCCTCGAGCACCCAGCGCGTGCCGTCGAGATTGATCGCCATGCCGGTGTCGAACTCGGCCTCGGCCTGGCCGCTGACGATCGCGGCGAGATGGAACACCGCGCCGGTGCCGCGGCCGATCAGCGCCTCGACCTCGGGCCGCGACGCGATGTTGCCGACATGGGCCGTGATCTTGACCGCGCCGTCCGGCTTCGGCGGCTCGACGACGTCGAACAGAGCGAGCTCGGTGATTTTCGCGCCGTCGAGCTTGCCCGTTTTGGCCAGCGCCGCCGCCAATTTCCGCCCGACGAAACCGGCCGCGCCGGTGATGACGACCCTCATGGATGCTTCCCCCTCGTTTCTGCCGTTCGGAGAATGGGTGACAGGATTCCGGCGGCATTCAAGCGCAAAATGCGCGAACTCACTGCCGCCGCCGGTCCCAGACCTCGGGGTTGAGGATCGCCTGCGGCATCCGCCCGGCCAGCGCATCGACCACGCCCTGCGCGGCGCCCACCGCCATGCGCCGCGCGCTGTCTTCGGTGATGCCGGCCATGTGCGGCGAGAGGACGACGTTCGGCAGCGCGAGCAGCGGATTGCCGGCCGCCGGCGGCTCTTCCTCGAACACGTCGAGGCCCGCGCCGGCCAGCCTGCCAGCAGCCAGCGCCTCGGCCAGCGCCGCTTCGTCGACGATGCCGCCGCGCGCCGTGTTCACGAGAACCGCACCGGATTTCATGTGCGCGAGGCGCCCGCGCCCGAGCAGCCCGCGCGTCTCGGGCGTGAGCGGCGTGTGGATCGAAACGACGTCGGCCCGCGCCAGCATCGCGTCGAGGCTGTGCACCTTCTCGGCGCCCATCGCCGCGGCCCGCGCTTCGCCCGAATAGGGGTCGTAGACGAGAACGGTCATCCCGAAGCCGTGGCGGCAGATGCGCGCCACTTCGCCCGCGATGCGCCCGCCCCCGACGAGGCCCAGCGTCTTGCCCGAGAGATCCCCGACGCGCAGCGGCCCCCGCTCGGCGAAGCGGCCGCTCGCGACGAGCTCGTGGCACGCGCGAATGCGCTTCACGACCGCGAGCATCAGGGCCACCGCGCATTCCGCTACGGCCAGCGCGTTGGCGCCCGGCGTGTTGAACACGACGATCCCGTCGCGCGTCGCCGCCGCGATGTCGATGTTGTCGACGCCGACGCCGTGCTTGCCGATCACCTTGAGCCGCGGGCAGGCGGCGATGCGCGCGGCCGGCAGCGGCGAGGTGCGGATGACGAGTCCGTCGGCCCTCGCCCATCCGCCATCCGCATCGGCGCCGGGCGCAAACAGTTCGACGACGTCCCCCGCGGCGCGGAGGATCGCGACGCCTTCGGGGTGAATCGGATCGACGATCGCGAGAACGGGCCGCGCGCCGCCGGGTGGATTATCGCTCATGCAGCCCCTTGTGGCGAAAACCGCGCCGTGCGGCAATGGGCCGACGAAGAACAACGGGCTGCCGCGCGCCACCTTCGGGTATGCCGGAGCGGCGGCCGGGTGAGGAACGATGCCCAGGATGATCGCCTACGTGTCCAACGCGGACAGCCGCGAAATCGCCGTGATGCGCCTGACCGACGATGGCGCTCTCTCCGAAATCGAACGGATAGCGACGTCCGGCATGGTGATGCCGCT
Organism: uncultured Candidatus Odyssella sp.; assembly: GCA_964624265.1. Classification (GTDB taxonomy): domain Bacteria; phylum Pseudomonadota; class Alphaproteobacteria; order Bin65; family Bin65; genus SBBV01. The sequence goes on along the minus strand of CAZUYG010000503.1, from coordinate 1,169 downwards.
GGCCGTTTCGCCGGACCGACGCTTCCTGTTCGCGGCGCTGCGGTCGGAGCCGTTCGGCGTCGCCAGCTACCGCATCGACGGCCAGACCGGGCGGCTCGCGCACATCGCGACGGCGCCGCTGCCCGCGAGTATGCCCTACCTCGCCACGGACCGGACAGGGCGCTTTCTCCTGAGCGCCTCGTATCAGAGCGCCGTCGCCGCCGTCTCCGCGATCGACGCCGAGGGCCGCGTGGCCGCCGCGCCGCTGCAGGTGCTGAACACCGCGCCCAACGCGCACTGCATCCTCACCGACGCGGCCAACCGCTTCGCGTTCGTGCCCTGCCTCGGCGGCGACCATGTGCTGCAGCTTCGCTTCGACAGCGCAAGCGGACGCCTCACGCCGAACGCGCCCCCGGACCTGCCGACGCAGAAGGGCGCCGGCCCGCGCCATATCGTGTTCCACCCCGAGGGCCGGCTGGCCTTCCTCATCAACGAGCTCGACGCCAGCATCCTGAGCCTCGCCTACAATCCATCGGCGGGAACGCTTTCGGCGCTCGGCGCGGCCAGCGCGCTGCCGCCGAGCTTTTCGGGCAAACCGTGGGCGGCCGACATCCACACGACGCCGGACGGCCGCTTCCTGTACGCCTCGGAGCGAACGTCGAGCACGATCGCCGGATTCCGCATCGACGCCGCCGACGGAACGCTGACGCGAATCGGCAACTGGCCCACCGAGACGCAGCCGCGCGGCTTCGCGATCGATCCGGCCGGGCGCTTCCTGCTCAGCACCGGCCAGGTCTCGAATTCGCTGACGGCCTACGCGATCGACGCGGCGAGCGGAAAGCTGACTTCCTTGAAGCGCTATCCGATGGGCGCAAATCCGAACTGGGTGGAGATCGTGGAGCTTTAGGCGCGCCGCAAGCCGCGCGATGCCGCCATCACTGTCGTCCCCACGAAAGCGGGAACGACGACTTGCTGTCAGACGTTCGCGCGAATCGTCACTTCCCCCGCTTCGCCCGCCACTCCTTGTACTTGGCCTGCACCGCGGGCGACGGCGGATAGGTTCCGATCACGGGCGCGCCCTTCTGCACCTCTTCCAGCACGAAGGCTTCGAGCAGTTCCTGCTCGGCGGCGTCGGCGGCCACTTCCTTGGCGAGATGCTTGGGGATCACGACGACGCCCTCGCCGTCGCC
>CAZUYG010000502.1:0-3602 GCA_964624265.1 uncultured Candidatus Odyssella sp. | reverse complement strand
CTCTCCATAACGGCGCGGCGCGGACCCGATGAAGGCGTTCCTGCTTGCCCTCGTATGGATGGGGCTGCTGGTCGCGGCCGGCGGACTGGCGCTCCATCTCTGGCTCGAGATGGAAGACGTGCGGCTCGGCTTTCATGGGTGGCTGGCGTTGGGCCTCGGCGTGGGGCTGTCGCTGCTGCTCGGCGTCGGCCTGATGACCCTGGTGTTTCTCAGCGCGCGGCGCGGCTACGACGACGCGGCAAACAAGGGTACCGGCGCCCGGGACGGCGCCGGCGGTCAGAGCCGCCACGACGAGGCCCAGCGGTAGACCGGCTTGGCGAGCGGCGTGAGAAACACCGGGACCTGCCCGAGAGCCAGATACAGCACCACGTCGAAATCGGCGGCGGCGCCCAGCGCGGCGAGCAGCAATCCCATGTTGCGGTTGCCCGAGAGGAGAGCCACGGCGAGCGCCTGCTTCCGCGCCATCCAGGCGAACGCGAAGAACCCGGCGATCTGCATCCCGGCATTGGCGGCGAAAGCCGCGAGCAGCGTCGCGGCGACATAGCCGGGCCGCTCGAGCGCGGCGGTTCCGACCCCGTCCATGATCGCGACGGCGAACACGAGCAGTCCGACCACGGCGATCCCGTCGAGCAGTTCGCCGCGCCGCGCGATCGCCTCGCGCGCCACGGCGGCGCGGATCGCGATCGCCGCCAGCAGAGAGCCGCCGGTGATCGCGGCAAGCCGGGCCATGAAGCTCAGCACGTCGATGTCGAGCTTCAGCCCGAGCAGCAGCAGCGCGAGCGGCGGCAGGGTGAGCGGCACGATAAAAATCGCCGTGAACACGACGACGGTCGCCAGCGCCGCATCGAGGCCGACCATGAAGCAAAACGCGATCGCACTCATGATCGGCGGGCAGGCGGCCGAAAGCACCATCGCGGTGCCGAGTTTCGGCGCCGGATCCAGCAGCGCCACGGCGCCGGTCATCAGCACCGGCGCCGCGAGCAGCGACCACGCGACCACGGCCGCGGCCACCGCCGGCCGGCGCACCAGCGCCAGCACCTGCCGCCCTTCGAGCCGCACCAGCGCCACGACCAGCAGCAGCACGATCGAGGGGATCAGCAGCGGCGCCGCCACCGCCGCCAGCGGCGGAACCACGCTCCCGATCAGCAGGCCGCCGGCCAGCATCAGGCCGGCATGGCGACCGAGGAAGGCGAGGGCGCGGAGCATGACGGGCGTTTAGCACGGCGGCGCCGCGCCGCCCACGGACGAACCGCGCGCCTTCAACACGGGTCTTGCGGGCACGCCCCGGGGCGCTAGTTTGCCGGCAACGCTTCGGAAGGAATCCGCTCGTGCCCACATTCGCGCCCGGCCAGCCGCTCGTCATGCATCGCGAGCCGGTGCGGCCGGAATGGATCGACTACAACGGCCACATGAACGTCGCCTATTACGTGCTCGCGTTCGATCACGCGACCGACGCGATGTTCGACATGATCGGCATGGACCAGGCCTATCGCGAACGCACCGGCTTCTCCACCTTCGCGCTCGAGGCGCACGTGGTTTACAGGCGCGAGGTGGCGGCCGGCGATCCGCTGCGCTTCGAAGCGCAGATGCTCGATTTCGACGGGCGCTTCTTCCACTACATCGCGAAAATGTACCACGACCGCGAGAACTGGCTGGCCGCCTCCTGCGAGTGGATCAGCTGCGGCGTTGACATGAACACGCGCAAGCCAGCGCCTCTGCCGCCAGAGATCGCGACCGTGTTTCAGGCGCTCTACGACGCGCACCGCGCGCTGCCGAAGCCGCCGGAAGCCGGGCGCGTGATCGGCATCAAGCGCAAGGCGGGCGCCGCCGCGTGAGCGCCGATCCGTGAGCGCGCGGCCGTGAACGCGGCGTGGCGCGAAGCGGCGCTGCGCGCCTTTCATCCGCGGCTGCTGCTTGCCGCCGCGCTCGTCGGCGCCGTCGCGGGTGCCGCCGCCATCGCGTTTCGCCTCGTGCTGAGCGGCATTCAATGGCTCGCGTTCGGTTCGGGCAGCGAGATGCTGGTCACCGCGCTCGCGGGCGTGCCGCCGTGGCGCATCGTATTGGCGCCGGCGCTGGGCGGGCTGGCGATCGGCCTCGTCTTCCGGTTCGTCGTGCCCGGACATTTCCCGCTCGGCCCGGCCGACGCCATCGCCGCCGCCTGGCGCGGCACTACGTTGCCGCCGGCGCGCAGCCTTGCCGGCACGCTGATCAATGCGGCCTCGCTCGGCGTCGGCGCTTCGGTCGGGCGCGAGGGGCCGATCGTCCTGCTCGGCGGCGCGCTGGGCTCGTGGTTCGCGCGCATGCTCGGCTCGGGGCCGGATCATGCGCGGATCCTGCTCGCGGCGGGCGTCGCCGCCTGCGTCGCCGCATCGTTCAACGCGCCGGCCGCCGGAGCCGTCTTCGCGCTCGAGGTCGTCCTGCTCGGCTATCGCGCCGTGCCGCTGCCGGCGCTGGCCGCCGCCTCGGTCACGGGCACGCTCGTCGCGCGCGCGTGGTTCGGCGACGTGGATCTCTTTCCGGTGCCGTCCGCTGCGTTTCCGGATCTCGCCGAAGCACCGGCCTATCTGGCGCTCGGCGCGCTGTGCGCGGCGATGGCGCTCGCGATGATGCGCGCGATCTTCGCCGTCGCGATGCGGCTTGCGCCGCTGCCGGGCCCGTGGTGGCTCAAGACCGGCGGCGCCGGGCTGTTGGTCGGCGTCGTCGCGCTCTGGATTCCCGAGGTGCTCAGCTACGGCCAGGAAGCCGCGCATGGCGCGATGCTGGGCCGTTATGGCCTCGCGATGCTGCTGGCGATCGTCGCCGCCAAGCTCGCCGCGACGGCGGTCTCGCTCGGCGGCGGATTCGGCGGCGGCGTCTTCAGCCCGGCGCTGGTGCTGGGCGCGGCGCTCGGCGGCGCGTTCGGCCAGGCGCTCGCGCTCGCGTTCCCGGGCATGGCCCTGCCGGCCGGCGCCTATGCCGTGGCCGGCGCCGCCGCCGCTGCGGCCCCCGTGCTCGGCGCGCCCGTCTCGACGGTGCTGATCGTGCTGGAAATGACCGGGGCGTGGCGTCTCGCGCCGGGCATCGCGCTCGCCGTGCTCGTCGCGACGGCGATCTGCCGCCCGCTGATCGGGCATTCCTTTTTCACCTGGCAACTCGAACGGCGCGGCGTCGCGCTCGAGGGCGCGCCGCCTACTTCTTCTCGTCGCCGGCCGTCTTGAAGAACGCGCTGCGGCCGATCGCGGGCACTTTCCGCTCGACCGTTTCGCCGTCGCGCTTCAGCGTGAGCGCGATCTCGGGCGCCTTTTCGCCGGCGGCCCACAGCTTCTTGTAGAGGTCGGCCTGGCCAGCCACGGCCTGGCCCTCGACCTTGAGGATCACGTCGCCCTTGCGGAGGCCGGCGCGCGCGGCGGGGCTGTCGGGCTGCACGCCGCCGAGCACCACGTCGCCGTTTTCGTCCTCGGCGCTCCAGATGCCGAGCCAGGGCCGCTCCTTGCCGCTGCGCTTGCCGAGCGCGAGCAGATCGCCGAGCACCGGCGGCAATTGGTCGATCGGGATGAACATGTTGCCGGGCTTGAAGATGTTTTCGCCCGCGGCGTTGCGCACCGCGAGCGAGCCGATGCCGA
>CAZUYG010000501.1:0-3603 GCA_964624265.1 uncultured Candidatus Odyssella sp. | reverse complement strand
CTCGCCAATCTCCGCGCGATGGATACGATTGCGGGCGCGTTCGGCCTGCCGGTGGGTTATTCCGATCATACGCCGGGCATCGCAGTCTCGATCGCGGCGGCTGCGCGTGGTGCGTCTGTCATCGAAAAGCATTTCACGCTCGATTGCGGCCTGCCGGGTCCCGACCATCGCGCGTCGCTCGAGCCCGCCGCCATGCGCACGATGATCGCCGCGATCCGCGATACCGTCGCGGCGCTCGGCGACGCGCACAAGGCGCCGGCCGAACCCGAATTCGAGATTCGTTCGGCGGCGCGAAAGAGCCTCGTCGCGGCGCGCCGCATCGAGCGCGGCGCCCCGCTTCAGGCCGCCGATTTGACCGCCAAGCGCCCGGCAGGCGGCGTTTCCCCGATGGAGTACTGGATGCTGCTCGGGCGGCCCGCCGCCCGCGCCTACGACCCGGACGATCCGATCGAGCGATGAGCGCCGAACCCGCGAACCTGCGAATCAGGGTGGACGCCGTCACCGGGGCGCGCGCCGATTATTCGCTGATGGCGCCGATCGCGCGGGCACTCGCGCGCCGCGGCGATCTGCAGGTGCGCATGGTCTTCACCGGCGCCCATCATTCGGACAACGAAAAGGGCGGACTGCCGGCTCTCATGGCCAGCTGCGGCGTGGCCGCAGTCGAAGTTCCGGCCGACGGAATTGGGCGCTCCGACGCGGCGAACGCGCAGGCGCTCGCCGCGATGACGAGCGGGTTCGGGCAAATCTGGACGCGCGAGCGGCCGCACGTTTGCGTCCTGCTGGGCGATCGCTACGAATTGATGCCGCCCGCCACGATCGCGGTGCTCTACGGGATCGCGATCGCGCACGTGTTCGGCGGGGAAGAAGACGTTTCCTATTGCTTCGACACGCAAGTGCGCAATGCCATCACGAAGATGGCCCATCTCCATATGGTGATGCATCCCGCGATGCGTCAGCGCCTTCTCGACATGGGAGAGGAAAGCTGGCGGATCGCGGTGATCGGCAATCCCGCGCTCGAAGACCGCGCGCGCGACGGCGGGGCGGCTTTTCGCGCTGCGGCGGCGGAACGGCGCTGGGGGCCGCCTCCTTATATTGCCGCGTGCTATCTGCCGCCGACGGCTTTTCCCGGGCGCTGGCAAGAGGAGCTCGAGGCCCTGCTGTCCGCGCTCGATGCCCATGCGGGGCATACGATCGTGTGGGCCGGCGTGAACGCCGATCCCGAGTCGCCCGCGATCGAAGCGCGTCTGCGTGCGCACTGCGCCGCGCACGGCAACCACGTCTTCGTCACCAATCTCGGCGGAGCTTTGTTCAACAGCCTGTTGGAGGCGGCCGAGGTCATCGTCGGCAACAGTTCCAGCGGCCTGCTCGAGGCGGCGAGCCACGGGCTGCCCAGCGTCACGGTCGGAATCCGGCAAACCGGCCGCCTGACCAATTCCCAGGCGCTCATCGTTCCCGCGGACCCGATCGCGATCCGCGCCGCCCTTGCAACGGCGATCGGCGACACGGAGTTCAGGCGCCGGGTCGCGGCAGGCGGCAATCCCTATCGCCGCGAGAGGGCCGCCGACGTCGCCGCGGAATTCATTGCCGCCGGGCTTCGCGCGAACACCGCGGCCCTCAAGCTGAAGCGCGCCTTGCCGGACAATCCAACGGAATGGATGGGGCTGAAGCGCGTGCCGGAGTTTCCGCCACTCGATACCTGTCGCGCGGCAGCCGCCCCGTGACGACGGTTTCGATCCATCAGCCGGGCTATTTCCCGTGGCTCGGCCTCGTCGACAAGATCGCGCGCAGCGACGTGTTCGTGGTCCTCGACAATGTTCAGTTCAATCGCCGCGCGTTTCAGCACCGAACGCTCTACTCGACCAAATCGGGCGCGCAGTATCTCGGGCTTTCGGTCCATGCCAGGGGCCATCAGCAGTCGCGCCAAACGATCGCGGAAACCCAGCTTGCCGATCCGGTCCTGACGGCCAGGCATCTCGAGACGCTGCGCCATCGCTATGGGCGTCAGCCGGGCTGGGCGGTCCTCGAGCCGAAGATTGCGGCCCTTCTTCTCAGCAAGTGGGAAGACCTCGGTTCGCTCGCCCTCGCAACGCTGCAGCTCACGCTGGAGGTCTTCGGAATCGCCGTGCGCCTGGTCCGTGCGAGCGCGCTCGATGCGCGCGGCGCCAAAGATGACCTGATGCTCGGGCTCACGCAGGCCGTTGGCGGCACGCGCTATCTCTCCGGCCGCGGCGCCGAGGCCTACATGGACGATTCGAAGTTCCGGCGCGCCGGCGTCGAAGTCGTCTATCAGAATTTCGTGCATCCGACTTATCGCCAATCCCACGGCGGCGGTTTCGTTCCGGGCTGCTTCGCGCTCGAATGGCCGATCGAACACCCGACAACCGCCGTCGCCGACTTCCGCGCCAGTCTCGCGCAGCATCGACCGGAAGCCCTTGACCGTGACACGATGGCGCTAAGAGCGCGATGACAGGCTCGACGGAAGCCATGACCGAATTCCCCTCGGCGCCGGCCCACGCCGCGCCGCGCGGCACGATCCTGCTTCAGGCGCATGCGCAATATCGCGGTGTATTGTTGGGAGTCGCGCGCCGGCTCAAGGCGAAATACGACGCCGCGATAAGCCTATACGTCGTCAACGACGACCAGCGGGCGCACTACCGGCGCGTCGACACCGAGGGACTCTTCTCGGACATCGTTGTCGCCGACATACTGTATCGCGCCTGCGCGCAGACGGTTCCCGACCGCGCGAAAGCCCGCGCCGAGGCGCGCGAACACGAGAAATTCCTCGGCGTCACGATCAACGAACTGTCGATGAGCGACCGCCACCTTGGCCGCGGGTTTTCGCTTGCCGGAATATTCCATCCGCGCTCGGTCGTGTCCGAGCGCACCGACTACGACGGGCTTCTCAACGGCTTCAACCAGCAGATCGCGTTCTGGATAAGGGAGTTCGAATCGAAGAAGCCGTTCCTCGCTGTCAATATCGGCAAGGTGCCGGCCCTGATCGCTCGCCGCATGGGTGTGCCGATGCGGCGCCTCACGGCCTCACGCTACCGAAATCTCTGCTATTGGGCCCACAACGAATTCCTCGAATCGCCGGAAATTGAGGAGACCTTTCGCCGGCTGCCCGAATCGGCCGGCCTGGACATCGAGGCCCCGGCCGATGGCCATCTCCAAGTGCACGATCTTGTCCGCCCCGGGCTCGCCTTTGCGGGCATGGCGAAGAACGCGGCGACGATCTTGGCCCAGCGCTGCTACTGGCGGCTGCGCGGCTACAGCAAGGGCCGCATGTATTTCGCCCGCGACGAGATTGCGATGACGTGGCGGCAGTATCGTGAAATGCGGCGATGGAAGCGGCGCGCGCGGGCGGGGCTGCGCGATCTCGATGCCTGCGACTTCGTCTTCTTCCCGCTGCACGTCGAGCCGGAGGCTGCGCTACACACGCTGTCACCCGAGTTCTTCTTCCAGCTTGAAGCCATAGCCTCCACGGCGCGCGATCTTCCGGCGGGCGTTCTTCTTGCCGTCAAGGAGCATTTGCCGGCGATCGGCCGGCGCCCGAGCGAGTTTATTGCTCAGCTCGCCTCATTCAAAAATGTGGTGCTCGTCAAT
>CAZUYG010000500.1:0-3607 GCA_964624265.1 uncultured Candidatus Odyssella sp. | reverse complement strand
GCGTTCAAGGAGCAGTTCCGCTCGGTCGACGTGCTGATGATCGACGACGTGCAGTTCTTCGGCGAGAAATCCGCGACGCAGGAGGAGCTGTTCCACACCTTCAACGCGCTCGTCGACCACCGCCGCCAGGTGATCATCTCGGCCGACAAGCCGCCGGTCGATCTTCAGGGCATCGAGGAGCGCCTGAAGTCGCGCTTGGGCTCGGGCGTCGTCGCCCAGCTCAACCCGACGAACTACGAGCTGCGCCTGTCGATCCTGCAGGCCAAGGCCGAGCAGAAGGGTGTCGTGATCCCCTCCAAGGTCACGGAGTTCCTGGCCCACAAGATCACGTCGAACATCCGCGAGCTCGAAGGGGCGATGACGCGCCTGTTCGCCCACGCCACGCTGCTCAACAGCCGCGAGATCTCGATCGACATGGCCCAGGAGGTGCTGCAGGACCTGCTGCGCGCCAACGACCGGCACGTGACGATCGACGACATCCAGAAGCGGGTCTGCGAGCACTACAACATCAAGATGGCCGACCTGCTCTCGCCGCGCCGCGCGCGCGCGGTGGCCCGGCCGCGCCAGGTGGCGATGTATCTCGCCAAGCAGCTCACCACCCGCTCGCTGCCCGAGATCGGCCGCAAGTTCGGCGGCCGCGACCACACCACGATCATGCACGGCGTGCGCAAGATCGAGGAGCTGCGCGGCGGCGACCCCAGCCTGAACGAGGACATCGAGATCCTGACGCGGTCGCTGACAAGGTAGGGCCCTCCGCCTAAACGCAGACCGGCACGGACGGGACGACATCGAGCCTGCGCGCACGGCTCGAAGCCGGTCCCCTCCGCGGCGATCGGAGCCGCCGGTCCGCACGGGAAATCCTTTTGCCCTAAGGCCTCTCTGCTATAATGCCTGCCCGTTCGGCGGCGGCTTGGCCGACCGGACGGGAGCCGGCCTTCCGGGCCGTGCGCGCAGCTCGCGCGTTGCTTGCAGAACGCGGCGCCTCGATCGACCGACAATAGGTGGATCGCGGCCCCGGTTTGCGAGGCCCGTCCCGGGGCGCCGGCGCTTCCCCGCCAAACGCCCTCCGCCACGCCCTTGCCCGCGCAACGCCCGAGTTTTCATCCATGAAGATCACGATCGAGCGCGCTGCCCTGCTCCGCGCCCTGAGCCACGTGCAGAACGTCGTCGAGCGCCGCAACGCGATCCCGGTGCTGTCCAACACGCTGATCGAGGCCGGCAAGGGGCGGCTCACGCTTTCGGCCACCGACATGGACATTTCGGTGACGGACACGGTGGAGGCGGCGGTGCAGAAGGACGGCGCCACCACGGCGCCGGTGCACACGCTCTACGACATCGTGCGCAAATTGCCCGACGGCGCGCAGGTGGAACTGGTGCAGCAGGGCGACTCGTCGCAGCTGGCGCTGCGCGCCGGCCGCTCGCATTTCACGCTCGCCTGCCTGCCGCGCGAGGATTTCCCCTCGATGAACGACGGGGAGTTTCCGCACAAGTTCGAGCTGGCCGCCGAGGAGATGCGGACGATCATCGACCGCACGCGCTTCGCGATCTCGACCGAGGAGACGCGCTACTACCTGAACGGCATCTATTGCCATGCCGCCGAGAGCCAGGGCCTGCGGCTGCTGCGCGCCGTGGCCACCGACGGGCACCGCCTCGCGCGCGTGGAAATGCCGCTGCCCGAGGGCGCCGAGGGCATGCCGGGCGTCATCATTCCGCGCAAGACCGTGGGCGAGCTGCGCCGCCTGCTCGACGAGACCAACGAGCCGGTGAAGGTGGCGCTTTCGGACACCAAAGTGCGCTTCACCTTCGAGAAGGTGGTGCTGACCAGCAAGCTCATCGACGGCAGCTTCCCCGACTACGAGCGCGTGATCCCGACCGGCAACGACAAGACGCTGGAGATCAACCGCAAGGCCTTCGCCGACGCGGTGGACCGCGTTTCCACGATCTCGACCGAGAAATCGCGCGCCGTGAAGCTGATGCTGGGCTCGGGCAGCGTGACGCTCCAGGCCACCAGCCCCGACGCCGGCAGCGCGAGCGAAGAGATCGAGGCCAGCTACGGCGCCGGCGGCTTCGAGATCGGCTTCAACTCGCGCTATCTGCTCGACATCCTGCAGCAGATCGAGGGCGACACGGCGCAGTTCATGCTCGCCGATGCCGGCTCGCCGACCGTGGTTCGCGACCGCGCCGACGCCACCGCGCTCTACGTCCTCATGCCCATGCGGGTGTGAGGATCGCCGCCCAACGCATGAATGCCCTGCCGCACCCCGCCGCCGCCGCTTCGGCCGAGGCGGCGAAGCCTGCGCTGGCGCTGCGCCGCATCGTGGTGACGGATTTCCGCAGCTACCGGCGCGCCGAAGTGACGGCGCCGGCCGCGCCGGTGGTTCTGTTCGGCGCGAACGGCGCGGGCAAGACCAACCTGCTCGAGGCGATCTCGTTCCTGGTGCCGGGCCGCGGCCTGCGCCGGGCGCGCCTGGCCGAAATCGAGCGGCGCCGCGCGGAGGGCGAGGCCGCCGGACCGGGATGGGCGATCTTCGCCACGCTCGACACGCCCGAGGGCGAGCGCGGCATCGGCACCGGCCGCGACCCGGATCGGGCGCCCGACGACGAGTCGGACCGCCGGGTGGTGCGCATCGACGGCGCCGCCGCCCGGGGCCAGTCGGCGCTGGCCGATCTCGCGCAGGTGCTGTGGCTCACCCCGGAAATGGACCGCCTGTTCGACGGCGGGCGCTCGGAGCGCCGGCGGTTCCTCGACCGCATCGTGTTCGGCTTCGTGCCCGATCACGCCCGCAACCTGGCGGGCTACGAACAGGCGATGCGCGAGCGCAATCGCCTGCTGAAAGACGGGCAATTCGACGAAGCCTGGCTCGGCGCGCTCGAGCAGAGCATGGCGGAAACCGGCGTGGCCGTGGCCGCGGCGCGCCGGCAGGTGGCGGGCCGCCTCGCCATCGCGGCGGAAGCCGCACTCGGGCCTTTTCCGATTCCCGATCTCGCGCTGGCCGGCGACACCGAGGCCGCGCTAGCCGACGGGCCCGCGCTGGCCGCCGAAGACGCGCTGCGCCGCCGGCTCGCCGAAAACCGCCGCGCCGACGCCGAGGCCGGCCGCGCGCTCGCCGGCCCGCACCGCAGCGACCTCGTCGTCCACCACCGCGCCAAGGCGATGCCGGCCGCGCTCTGCTCCACCGGCGAGCAGAAGGCGCTGCTGGTGGCGCTGATTCTCGCGGCCGCGCGGCTCTTGAAGTTGCAGCGCGGCGCCGCACCTTTACTGCTGCTCGACGAGATCACGGCGCATCTCGACGCGGCGCGCCGCGCCGCCCTGTTCGACGAGATCGAGGCGCTCGGCGCGCAGGCCTGGATGACCGGCACCGACGCCGAACTGTTCGCGGCGCTCGGCGGCCGCGCGGCCTTCGTCAACGTGGCCGACGGCGCGCTGCGCACGGCACCGCAACCCCTGGACATGCGATGAGCGACGAGAAAAACGGCAACGGGAACGGCGACACCTATGGCGCCGAATCGATCAAGGTGCTGCGCGGCCTCGACGCCGTGCGCAAGCGCCCGGGCATGTATATCGGCGACACCGACGACGGCTCGGGCCTGCACCACATGGTCTACG
>CAZUYG010000499.1:0-3609 GCA_964624265.1 uncultured Candidatus Odyssella sp. | reverse complement strand
AGGTGAACGCCTGGTACGGCGTGTTCGCCCCGGCCGGCACGCCGGCGGCGGCGATCACGCGCATCAACCAGGAGATCAACACCGCGCTCAAGCTGCCCGACGTGCGGGACCGGCTGGCCGCGGCCGGTATCGAGGTGCTGGGCGGATCCGCCCAGGTACTGGCCGACTTCATGAAGGCCGACGACCAGCGTTACGGCGCCCTGGCCAGGGAGCTCAACATCAAGGCCGACTAGCGCAGGGCTCGTTCGCACACGCCTGCGACGTGTGAACAGACCCTCGCGCAACCGCAACGCCATGGCCGAACGCAAACCCAGCTTTCTGCTGTTCATCACCGACCAGCAGCGCGCCGACCACCTGGGTTGCTACGGCAACCCGCAGGTGCGCACGCCGCATATCGATGCCCTGGCAGGCGCCGGTTGCCGGTTCACCGACTTCCACGTCGCCACGCCGATCTGCCAGCCCAACCGGGCATCGCTGATGACCGGGCGGCTGCCCAGCGTGCACGGCCTGCAGATGAACGGGCGCGAGCTCTCGCTGGGCGAGCGTACCTTCGTGCAGACCCTGCGCGAGGCCGGCTGGCGCACCGCGCTGGTGGGCAAGTCGCACCTGCAGAACATCACCGCCATGCCGGCGCTGTGGCCCGCTCCCGGCCAGCGGCTGGCGCACGATGCCCTGCGGGCCTATCCCGGGCCCTATGGCCAGGAAGTGTGGCGACGCTGGGAGGAAGACCCCGCCTTTGCGCTGGAGCTGCCGTACTACGGCTTCGAGCAGGTGGTGCTCACCATCGGTCACGGCGACCAGCAGCACGGCCACTGGCGGCGCTGGTTGCGCCAGCAGGTGCCCGATGCCGACGCGCTGATCGGCCCCGGGAACGCCATTCCCACACCCGGCCTGGCGCTCGGCCTGCTCGGCCAGGCCTGGCGCACCCGCGTGCCCGAGGAGCTGTATCCGACCCGCTATATCGCGGAGCAGACCTGCGCCATGCTGCAGGCGTTTGCGCAGGGCGGGGCGCCGTTCTTCCTGCAATGCTCGTTCCCCGACCCGCACCATCCGTTCACGCCGCCGGGGCGCTATTGGTCGATGTTCGATCCGGCCGACATGCGCCTGCCGCCGTCGTTCCGGCCCGCCGACAACCGCACGCCGCCGCATGTGCGCTGGCTGCACGCGCAGCGTGATGCGGGCAAGGCCGTCAAGCACACGCCGGCCGTGTTCGCCTGCACGGAGCGCGAGGCGCGCGAGGCGATGGCGCTCTCGTTCGGCAGCATCGCGATGATCGACGACGCGATCGGCCGCGTGCTGGCCGAACTCACGCGGCTCGGGCTGGCGGAGAACACCGTGGTCGTGTTCACGACGGATCACGGCGATTTCCTTGGCGAACATCAGCTGATGTTCAAGGGGCCGCTCCATTTCGACGGGATCATCCGCAACCCGTTCATCTGGATGGACCCGCAGGCGCGGGCGCAAGGTGCACGGAGCGCGGCGTTCTGCCAGGCGCAGGACATCCCCGTTACCATTCTCGAGCGCGCCGGTCTGGCGCCGTTCAACGGCGTGCAGGGCCGCTCGCTGATGCCGGTCATCGGCGGCGACGGCGCCGCGGGCCGCGACTGCGTGCTCATCGAGGAGGAGGGGCAGCGCACCTATCTCGGCTTCGACCGCCGCGTGCGCGTGCGCACGCTGATCGATGGGCGCTGGCGCCTCAGCGTCTACGACGGCGCGGCCTGGGGCGAACTCTACGACCGGCGCGAAGACCCCCATGAAATGGCCAATCTCTGGGACGATTCGGGCTATGCGGCGGCGCGCGCGGAGATGACCGAGAAGATGGCGCGCGCGATGCTCGCGGCGTCCGACACCAGCCCGCATCCCATCGCGATCGCCTGAGAGACGGGCGGTGGCGCGCAACCGCACCGATCTGCTGGGCGGCCTGCTTCTCGTCGCCATCGCCGCCATCGGCCTGCTGTTCCTCGCGCCGCTGCCCTTCGGGACGGCCGCGCGACCCGATGCGGCCTTTCTGCCGACGATCGTGTGCGGCCTGCTCGGAGCGCTGGGCATTCTCGTGACGGTGCGGGGCGTGCTTGGCCTGCCCGATTCCATCGAGCGCATTCACGCGCGCCCGGTCGCCGGCATACTCGGGGCCATCGCGGTCTTCGCGCTGCTGCTCGAACGCGCGGGACTGCCCGCGGCCATCATCGGCGCCGTCTTGGCCGCCGGCGTGGCGCGGCCGGGCCTGCTCGACTGGCGATCCGTGGTTTTCGCCGTGTTCTTGGCGGCCGGGTGCACCGCGGCGTTCCGGTATGGGCTGAACATCCCGTTTCGGGTTTTGCCCTGATGGAGCAGGTGTTCGACGGCATCATGCTCGGCGCCGGCGTCGCGCTCCAGCCGATGAATTTGCTGTACTGCTTCCTGGGCGTTTTGCTCGGGACGCTCATCGGCGTGCTGCCGGGGATCGGCCCGGTGCCGACGATCGCGCTGCTGCTCCCGGTCACCTATGGCCTGCCGCCCAGCACCGCGCTCATCACCGCCGCGGGCATCTATTACGGCGCGCAGTATGGCGGCTCGACGACCTCGATCCTGTGCAATCTGCCGGGCGAAGCGTCGTCGCTGATCACCTGCATCGACGGCCACAGCATGGCGCGAAAAGGCGAGGCAGGCGCCGCGCTCGCCGTCGCGGCGGTCGGTTCTTTCGTGGCCGGCACAATCTCGACGATCGCGATCGCGTTCGTCGGTCCGCCGCTGGCGAAAGTGGCCTCCTCGTTCTCGGCCGCCGACTATTTTTCGCTGATTCTGCTCGGCCTGATCGGTTCGGTGATCCTGGCGCGCGGTTCCGTGCTCAAGGCGATCGCGATGATCGTGCTCGGCGCGCTGTTCGGAATGGTGGGCGCGGACCCGACCTCGGTGCAGGAGCGGCTGACCTTCGGCATCCCGGCGCTGCAGGACGGCATCGGCTTCGTGCCCATCGCGATGGGTCTGTTCGGCATCGCCGAAATCATGGTCAACATCGAGCGCGCCACCGGGCGAACCATGCTCGGCGCCACGATCGGCCGCCTATGGCCGTCGCCGGAGCAATGGCGCCGGGCCCGGGGCGCGATCCTGCGCGGTTCGGGCATCGGCACCGTGCTCGGCGTGCTGCCGGGGGGCGGTGCCGTCCTCGCCTCCTTCGCGGCTTACCTCGGCGAGAAGCGCGTGTCGCGCACGCCCGAGCGGTTCGGAAAGGGCGCGATCGAGGGTGTCGCGGCGCCGGAATCGGCCAACAACGCCGCCGCGCAATCCTCGTTCATTCCGCTGCTGACGCTCGGCATTCCGGCGAATCCGGTGATGGCGCTGATGTTGGCCATCCTGCTGATCCAGAACATCGTGCCGGGGCCGGCCCTGGTGACGACGCGGCCCGACGTGTTCTGGGGCGTCATCGCCAGCATGTGGGTCGGCAATCTGATGCTGCTGGTCCTCAACCTGCCCCTGATCGGGGTGTGGGTCCGCCTGCTCAGCGTGCCGTACCGCTACCTCTTTCCCGCGATCCTCGTCTTCTGCTGCATCGGCGCCTACAGCACCGGCGGCAACATCGCCGAGATCTGGATCATGCTGGCTTTCGCGGCGTTCGGCTACGCGCTGCTG
>CAZUYG010000498.1:0-3615 GCA_964624265.1 uncultured Candidatus Odyssella sp. | reverse complement strand
GCGTCGCGCACCATGCGCTCGTCTTCGGTGAGCTGGTCGTCGAGCAGGAACGGATCGTCCCACTGGAAGGGGGCGTGCTGGTTCGACGGCACCGTGGCGGGCTTGGACGCGATGTTCATGTCGAGGTCTCCGATATCGCCGCGCCTTCATAGCACGGACGGGCCGCGCGGGGGCGGGCGCGGGATTGTTTTAAGTCTAAAATAATTTGCCTGTCCAGACGGCGGCGCGGCGCGGGATAACACGTCGCGGCGGGGCAAATTTCATTGTCTCGCTACAGGGGCTTGGCTATGAAGGCGGCTGCCTCGGCGCGAGCGGCCGAACCGCCGCGGCGCCACGCTGGGAACGACAAGGGCAGGGATGGCGGGGATCACGAGAAGAGCCGTCGCGCGGAGCGCCGCGCGCCGCCGGGCAGGCGCGGAACACGGATTGCATCGTCGCAGGCGGGCCCGCGGGGCCGCGGGGCGCTGAACGATGCAGGACAGCTTCTCCTATTTCTTCAATCAGCTCATCAGCGGCATCTCGCTGGGCTTCGTCTATGGGCTGATCGCGATCGGCTACACGATGGTCTACGGCATCGTGGGCATGATCAATTTCGCGCATGGCGAGATCTTCATGATCGGCGCGTTCGTCGCGCTGATCGCGTTCTTCATCATGGACGCCATCGGCATCGGCTGGGTCCCGGTCGCGATCATCGCGATGCTGCTGCTCTCGATGGTCATCAACGCGGCCTATGGCTGGACGCTGGAGCGGGTGGCCTACCGCCCGCTGCGCGGCTCGACGCGCCTCGCGCCGCTGATCACCGCGATCGGCATGTCGATCTTCCTGCAGAACTACGTGCAGCTCCTGCAGGGCGCGCGGCCGCGTCCGCTGCGGCCGCTGATACCGGGCGGCGTCGAGCTGTGGACCGTGAAGACGCCGGACAACACCGACTACACGGTGCAGATCAGCTACATGGAGCTGATGATCATCGTCATCACGGTCGTGCTGATGGCGGCGTTCACCTACGTCATCACGCGCACGTCGCTCGGCCGCTCCCAGCGCGCCTGCGAGCAGGACCAGAAGATGGCGTCGCTGCTGGGCATCAACGTCAACGGCACGATCGCGGCCACGTTCGTCATCGCCGCGGTGCTCGCGGCGGTCGCCGGCCTCATCTACACGCTGCGCTACGGCTCGATCGACTTCTTCATCGGCTTCCTGGCGGGGGTTAAGGCCTTCACCGCCGCCGTTCTGGGCGGCATCGGCTCGCTGCCGGGCGCCATGCTCGGCGGCGTGCTGATCGGCCTCATCGAGACGTTTTTCGCCGGCTACGCGGAACGCGGCAGCGAATACAAAGATGTCGCCGTGTTCATGGTTCTCGTCGTCGTCCTGATCTTCCGGCCGACCGGTTTGCTCGGCAAGCCCGACATCGAGAAGGTCTAGCCGATGACGACCGACGCGCGGCCGCTCGACTACGGCGCCATGGCGAAAGAGGCGGGGATCACCGCCTTCGTCGTCCTCATGCTCACGATCGTCCTCGTCGGCTTCGAATTGCGCGACGTGCCCGGCGCGCTCGCGCTGTTCACGCGCTTCCCCGACGTGCTCGCGGCGTGCCTGATCGGGTTCTTCGGCCGCATCGCCGTCATCCTGCTGCGCGAAGGCTATCGCGGCGCCGTGGTCATCGGCGCGGGGATCGTCGCGCTCGCGCTGCTGATCGGCCTGCTCCCCGAAACGCTGTTCGGCACCGGCGCGGCGAAAGCGATCGCGAACCGCTTCATGCCGTTCGAGGCGCCGGTGGTGCGCTGGTGCGTGTTCGCGGCGGCGCTTTTCCTCGCCGTGCGTGCCGCGCTGGCGCGCCGCAGGATCAAGGTCGACGACGTGAAATCGCGCGAAGCGGCGGCGGATCGCGCCGGGGCCACGGTGCAGCACGTCGCGCGCTATGCCGGGCCGCTGCTCGGCCTCTGCGCGGTGGCGCTGCCGGTTTTCTTCGGCCACGACCAGCAGGCGATGTCGGTCGCGATCCTCGTGATGACCTACATCATGCTCGGCTGGGGCCTGAACATCGTGGTCGGCCTCGCGGGCCTGCTCGATCTCGGCTACGTCGCGTTCTACGCGGTGGGCGCCTACACCTTCGCGCTGCTGGCGACGACGGAAGGCATCGAGTGGAGCTTCTGGGTCTGCCTGCCGCTCGCGGGCCTGTTCGCGGGCCTCGCCGGCGTGCTGCTCGGATTCCCGGTGCTGCGCCTGCGCGGCGACTATCTCGCGATCGTGACGCTCGGCTTCGGCGAGATCGTCCGCGTCGTGCTGCAGAACTGGTACGGCTTCACGAACGGCGCCAACGGCATTTCCGGCATTCCGCGGCCGATGATTCTCGGGCTCTCCTGGGAAGAGGAGGCGCCCGAAGGCCAGATGGCGTTCTGGCAGTGGTTCAGCAAGAACTTCTGGGACGTGAAATACAGCGCCACGCACGAGAAGATCTTTCTCTTCTACATCATCCTCGGCCTTGCGCTGGTGGTGAACTGGTTCGCGATGCGGGCGCGGCGCATGCCGATCGGGCGCGCCTGGGAGGCGCTGCGGGAAGACGAGATCGCGTGCCGCTCGCTCGGCATCAACCCCACGAACACCAAGCTCACCGCGTTCGGCGTCGGCGCCATGTTCGGCGGCTTCGCGGGTTCGTTCTTCGCGACGAGCCAGGGCTTCGTCAGCCCCGAAAGCTTCGTGTTCATCGAATCGGCCATCATCCTCGCGATCGTCGTGCTCGGCGGGTTCGGCAGCCAGCTGGGCGTCGTGCTCGCGGCGCTGCTGCTGATCGGCCTGCCCGAGGCGTTCCGCGAGGTGAAGGATTTCCGCATGCTCGCCTTCGGCCTTGCCATGGTCGGCATCATGCTGTGGCGGCCGGCGGGCCTGCTCGCGCACCGCGAGCCCACGGTCCGGCTGCACCCCGCTGCCAAGGGGAAGAAGCCGTGAGCCGCCCGCTGCTCGAGGTCGAGCACCTCACGATCCGGTTCGGCGGCCTGGTCGCGGTCAACGACGTGAGCTTCGCGGCGCAGGACCGCCAGATCACCGCCGTCATCGGCCCCAACGGCGCCGGCAAGACGACGGTGTTCAACTGCCTCACCGGCTTCTACAAGCCGACGGTCGGGCGGATGCGCCTGCTGCACACCGCCACCGGCCGCGAGTACCTGCTCGAGCGCATGGAAGGCTTCCGCATCGCCGCCGAGGCGCATGTCGCGCGCACCTTCCAGAACATTCGCCTGTTCCCGAAAATGACGGTGCTCGAGAACCTCATCGTCGCGCAGCACAACGCGCTGATGCGCGCGTCGGGCTACACCGTGCTCGGCCTGTTCGGCTATCGCGGCTACAAGCGCGCCGAGGCCGCGGCGATCGACCGCGCGAAATACTGGCTCGACCGCACCGGCCTCACCGAGCGCGCCGACGACGCCGCGGAGAGCCTGCCCTATGGCGGCCAGCGGCGGCTCGAGATCGCGCGCGCGATGTGCACCGAGCCGGTGATGCTGTGCCTCGACGAGCCCGCCGCCGGGCTCAATCCGCGCGAATCGGAAGAGCTCAACACGCTGCTGCGCTTCATCCGCGACGAGCAGAAGATCGGCGTGCTGCTGATCGAGCACGACATGAGCG
>CAZUYG010000497.1:0-3621 GCA_964624265.1 uncultured Candidatus Odyssella sp. | reverse complement strand
AGTGTTGCGGCGCTCGCGGCCTTACTCGCGCTGCTGGCGGCGGATCCGTTCGCCGGGCGGCGCTTTTGGCTCTATGCGCCGGCGTCCTGCGATCTCACGGTCGAGTTCCCGCGCCGCGCGAGCGCCGTTGCGGGCGAGGTTCGCGCCGGCGATCTTCCCGCCAAGCCGGTGAACCGCGTGCTGCTCACCGACCTCGGTACGGCCACCGCGCTCGGTGCAGAATGCGTCGCGTTCGAAAGCGCGCTGCCGGCCGGCGCAAGGGCCGCCGCGCTCGACGAGGCGGAGGCCCTCTTGAAGGCGCAGGCCGCGCGGCTGCGGCTCACCGTGCAGCGCGTTGCGCGCATCGGCGGCGACGCCGTGGCGCTGTCCGGATACGTTGACGAAGGCCGCACCGCGAACAACGAGGCGCTGCTGCGGCGCGGCGAGGCGCGCGCGGTGCTCGGCACGTCGTCGCTGCTGGTGCTGTGGGCGTGGAAAATTCAGCGCGAAGGCGAGACGGCGCCGTTCGGCGAGGCGTTCTTCGCGTCGGTGCGGCCGGCTGCGCGGCGCTAGAAAAACAAGACGCCGGCCTGCTGGGAGGAAACAGGCCGGCGTCCGTTTTGGCGAGAGCGCCCAAGCGTCCTGGGGAGGGGTCGTCGGGGTCGGGGCGGGGAGTGGCCGCTTGTTTCTCTCGCGAAACTCGGGTGGGTGCGTCGAACGAGCGGACCATGCCATGGCCGCGTCGGCGGCACAGTGACGGCGCTCACACTGGCTAGAAATTCACGACCGGGTTTTTCTCGGCGTCGAGCGTGCCGCCGCGCGCGTCCGGCGCAGGTTGCGGTGCCGTGCGTTGCGGCAACGAACGCTTAACCTTGTCTTCGACCTTCCCGCTGCGGACGGTGGCGCCGCGGTCTTGGGCGAAACCGGAGTCGGCGGCCGCGAACAGCAGGCCGAACGCAGCGGCGAGTGCGATCAGAGCGGTTTTCATGGCATCCGTCTTCCAGGGCTTCGGGGGCGGGATCGGACGCGGGAATCCTTAGGCCGGCCCGGGGCCTCGGGCAGTGATCCGGATCACAAGCCCGAAAACGCCAAGCGCCGCGGCCGATGGGGCCGCGGCGCCTGATCCGGATTCGCTTCGATTCGTCCGTGCGGTTACTTGGGCAGCGTGCCCTTGGCGGGCGGGCACTGCTTCACGCCCTTCACCACGACCGGCTTTTCGCAGTTGAGCTTGGCGTGCAGGCGCAGCTTCTTGTGCTTCACCAGCTTGTGCTTGACGACCTTGTGCTTCTTGACGAGCGCGATCTTGCCCTGGTCGGCGGGTTTCGCGATGGCGAGGCTGGGCGCAGCGATGGCGAGGCCGATTGCCGCCGCGAGGGCGAGGAGTTTGGTCTTCATGGGGCGTTCCTTTCGTGGAAGAGGGGGCGAGGCGAACAGCGCCTCAACGCCACGCACTCTGCACCGGCTAGGTACATTCCGCAGTGATGCGGCTCACACCGCGCCGGAGAGCGCCGCTACCAGCGCCCGCGCGGTCCGCGCCAGCCGTGGCCGCGCCAGCCGTAATTCGCGTAAGGCCGATAGCCCCAGGGCCGGCCGTAATAGGGGCGCGGACCGTAGTAAACCGGCGCCCTCCAGCTCGGCGGCGCCGCCGGCGCATAATAGGCTCCCGGGCCGGGCGGCGCGTAGTACGTCGCCGGCGGCGGCGCGCTCGGGGCATAGCCGGGTGCTCCCGGGTGATAATACGGAGCGTGATCGCTGCCGTGTTCGTCGCTGGGCGGCGGCGGAGTCGGCACGGACGCGATCGCCGTACGCGATTCTGGTTGCGGGTCGTCGTGCCGGGTCCAGGCGCCGTCTTCGTCTTCGTCGTCATGGCGCACCGGCGGGCGCGGCGTGGCGCGCGCCATTTCGCTCGGGCCGCGCCGCAACGTCTGCTCGCTCGAGGTCGTTTCGTCCGGAATCGTCGTGCGCGCGGCCACTGTGGCGGGCCGGTCGGACAGCTTCGGCGGTTCGGGCTTCGCTCGTGCGGCCTGGGCCTTTGGCGGCTCCGGCGCTTTGGGACGCGAGACTTCGACTTCGCGCTTCGACGGCGTGCGTGCCGCGTGTTCCGCGGGCTTCGGCTTTTCGATCGGCTTCGCCGCTTCGGCCACGGCCTTGTCGGGCCGCGGCTTCGGCCGCGATTCGATCCGCGCGACGGGGGGCGGCGCCTTCGGCGCGCTGTCCGCGGCGAGCTTCCGCTCGGCGCGGCTCTTGTCCGTCGCGCTGATCCTCCAGCGCTTCTCGAGCAACAGCCGGAACAGCTTCGCCTCGACGTGCCCTTTGGCCTCGGCGCGCTTGTACCAGTAGAACGCCTCGGCGCGGTCCGCCTTCACCGCCTGGCCGAACTGGTATTGCCGCCCGATGAGATACTGCGCGCGCGCATCGCCCTTTTCGGCGAGCGGACGGAGCACTTTCAGGGATTTCTCGTAGTCGTTCTTCTGATACGCCGCGAGGCCCTCCTCGTATCCGGAGGTCGCGGGCGCGGCAGCGGCGGGCGCAGCGGCGGCAATGCCGGCGGCGGCGAACGCGATCCGCACGAAACGGGTTGCGGGCCCTCTCATTCCCATCCCCAGTGCCGGGCCCCTAATTCCCGGCTTGAGCGACGCTAGTCTCCGGTTGCTGAACCGGCCCTGAATGGGCCGCCGGAAACGCGCGCTCCGAATTGATTTACGGCGCCGCCGGGGCCTAATGTCCCCGCGCATCCGCGGATTCTTTGCGGATTTTCCGTAAGAGGGAGGAGACGAACGTGATCGACCTTTATGCCGCCGGCACATCCAACGGCATGCGCGCCAAGATCATGCTGGACGAGTGCGGGCTGGCCTACACGCTGCACCCGATCGACCTGATGAAAGGCGATCAGAAGAAGCCGGAATTCCTGGCGCGCAATCCGTGGGGCCAGATCCCGACCATCGTCGACCACGACGGCCCCGGCGGCAAGCCGGTGACGCTCTCCCAATCCGTCGGAATTATGATCTATCTCGCGGAAAAGACCGGAAAATTCATTCCCAAAGACGGCGCGAAGCGAGCCGTGTTTTGGCAGGCTTTGATCAACGCGACCAGCGATATGGGCCCGACGCTCGGCAGCATCTTCACGATCGCGCGGGCCAAGGAGCCGCACAAGCCGTCGCAACAGCTCTTCGAGGATCGCTGGAAGGCCTACATGAAGGCGTGGGACGACACGCTGGCCAAGCAGAAATACTGCGCCGGCGACGAGCTGACGATCGCGGATTTCGCGCTCTATGCCGTCCTCGGACGCGCCAAACAGGTGGTGCCCGCGCTGGTCGAGGGCTACGCGAACATCACGCGCTGGGGCGACGAGATTGGCGCGCGGCCCGGCGTGAAGAAGGGGATGACGTTCTGAGGCACCGGCAGCACGGAGCAGGAGCGGCATGAGGCGGCGCGACACGGTCGCGGCTGTGTTTGCCGCTCTTGCGCTGCCGCGTATCGTTTGGGGGCAAGGCAAGCGGCCGCTGGTCGGCGTTCTCGTTCTCGGCAATCCGCCGCCCGAACTCTTGCTGCAGGTCTTCCGCGACGCGCTGCGTAAGCGCGGCTATGTCGAGGACCGCAACATCGCGTTTGCGGTGCGCTCGGCCGGCGGCAGCGCCGCGC
>CAZUYG010000496.1:0-3626 GCA_964624265.1 uncultured Candidatus Odyssella sp. | reverse complement strand
TGCGCGCGCGCGATGCAGCCGGGCGCCTGCTCGCCATGCCGGCGCCCGATCCGGCCGCCGTCGCGGACCTCATGCGCGCCGGCGCGCCCGCTTTGCCTTGACCTGCGCTCCGGCCAATGCCTAGAGTTTTCCCGAACGTCATTCATTAATGGACCGGCGGCGCAAAACGCGCCGCACTGTCGAGGGAGACGACACCATGAAAACGATCGCTGGCCTCGCCGGCGCCGCCATCGCACTCGCGCTCGCGGCCGGGGCCCACGCGGAGACGACCGTACGCGCGGTCGGCTTCATTCCGAAGAACCACCCGGTGATGGCCCAGGCCAATGCCTGGGTCGCGCACGTGAACGACAAGCTCAAGGGCAAGTTCCGCGTGAACTATGTCGGCGGCCCCGAAGTGATCGGCCGCTACGAGCAGCTCAACGCGATCCGCACCGGCGTGATCGACATGCTGTTCGCCGCCGAGGCGGATTTCACCGACCAGATGCCCGAGACGGCCGCGCTCGTGCTCTCGAAGCTGAGCCCCACCGAGGAGCGGAAATCGGGCTTCTACGACATCATGGTGAAGGTGCACGAGCGCGTGAACGTGCGCTACATCGGCCGCGTGCAGTACGGCGACTTCTATCTCTGGTTCAAGAAGAAGCCGGAGAATCTCGCCGCGCTGAAGGGCCTCAAGATGCGGACGGGCTCGCTCTACGACCGCATGATGCGCGAACTCGGCATGGTGCCGGTTACCGTCAATCAGCCCGAAACCTACACGGCGCTCGAGCAGGGCACGGTGGACGGGCTCGGCTGGCCGGTGTTCGGCGTGCGCTCGATCGGCTGGACGCGGCACATCAAATTCGCCGTCGATCTGCCGTTCTACGGCGCCAGCAACATCGGCGCGATCATGAATCTCGACAAGTGGAAGGGCCTTCCGGCCGACGTGCAGAAGCAGATCGTCGACGCCACGGCCGAGTTCGAGCCGAAGATGATCGCGTACTTCAAGAGCGAGCAGGAAAAGGAACTGAAGCTGCTCGAGCCGCTCGTCACCCGCGTGAAGTTCTCCGACGCGGAGAACAAGAAGTATCTCGACACGGCCTACGCCGTGGAATGGGATGCGATCGCCAAGCGCGTCAGCCCCGAAGTGCTGGCGCAGCTCAAGAAGACGACCGGCAATTGAACCGGCGCGGGGCGGCGGCACGGCCCGGCCGCCCCGCCAGCGTTCGGGCGACAAAGGAGCCAACGTGAACCGAATGCTGCGCATCTTCGCCGCCGGCGAGAACATCGCCGCGGCGGGCGCGACGCTGCTGTTCGTCGGCATGACGGTATCGATCTGCGCCGAAGTGCTGCTGCGCTACGGCTTCAACAGCCCGATTTCGTGGGTGGTCGAGATCAGCGAATATTCGCTGCTCTGGATCACGTTTCTCGGCGCCGCCTGGGTGCTGCGCAACGGCGGCCACGTGCGCGTCGACATCGTGCTGCAATACCTCTCGCCGCGCGCGCTCCGCGTCTGTGGCCTGGTCTCTTCCGCCATGGGGGCAATCACGGCGCTGGTTCTGCTGGCGTTCGGCGCCGAGGCGACCTACAGCGCGATGATGCGCGGCGCCTTCAAGCCGACCGGCATCGACGTGCCGACCTGGATGATCATCATCGTCATCCCGGTCGGCGGATTGCTGCTGTTGTTCCGCTTCGCCCGCCTTTTCGCCGAATACTGGACGCGCCAGCGCGATTTCGGCGCCGAACTTTCGCACTGAGCGCCGGCGATGGAGTGGTACTACACGCTGACCATCATCTTCGGCGCCTTCGTGGTGCTGATGGGCGTCGGCGTTCCGATCGCCTTCGCGTTCCTCGCGATCAACGTCGTCTGCTGCTACATCTTCTGGAACGGCGCCGCCGGGCTGACGCAGCTCGTCCTCTCGATTTCGAGCTCGGTCACGCATTTCACGATCGTCTCGGTGCCGCTGTTCGTCCTCATGGGCGAGGTGATGTTCCGCTCCGGCATCGCCAGCAAGATGATGGACGTGCTCGATTCGTGGTTCGGGCGCCTGCCGGGGCGGCTGGCGCTGATGTCGGTGGCGGGCGGCACGGTGTTCGCGGCGCTGACCGGCTCGGGCTCCGCGGCCACCGCGATGCTCGGCAAGCTGCTCGTCCCCGACATGGAGAAGCGCGGCTATCACAAGGCGATGACGCTGGGCCCGATCATGGGCGCCGGCGGACTCGCGATCATGATTCCGCCCTCCGCGCTCGGCGTTCTGCTCGCCGCGCTCGGCCAGTTCTCGGTCGGCGATTTCCTCGTGGCGATCATCGTGCCGGGCCTGCTGATGTCGATCGCCTACGCCGCGTACATCGTCATCCGGTGCTGGCTGCAGCCGCACCTGGCCCCGGCCTACCCGGTCGCCCCGATCGCGCTTGGCCGCAAGATCCGCAACACGCTGCTCTACATCTTCCCGCTGTTCTTCGTGATGTTCCTCGTCGTCGGCCTGATTTTCCTCGGCGTGGCGACGCCGACGGAATCGGCCGCGCTGGGCGCCGCGGGCACGTTCCTGCTTGCCGCGATGTATGGCGGGCTCAACTGGCGCATGATCAAGGAGTCCCTGCTCTCGTCGATGCGCATCACGGTGATGCTGCTGATGATCATCACCGGCTCCACCGCGTTCTCGCAGATTCTCGCCTATACCGGCGCCACCTCCGGGCTCGCCGATCTCGCGACCTCGACCGGACTTCCGCCGATCATCGTCGTCATCCTCATGCAGCTCGTCCTCATCTTCCTGGGGATGTTCATGGAGCCGCTGTCGATCATGATGCTGACGGTGCCGATCTATTTCCCGGTGATCCAGGCCTTCGGCTACGACCCGGTGTGGTTCGGCGCGATCATGCTGCTGAACATGGAGATGGCGACGATCTCGCCGCCGTTCGGGCTCAACCTGTTCGTGATGCGCGGCGTGGCGCCGCGCGGCGTCACGATGGGCGACGTCTACGCCGCCAGCGTGCCGTTCCTGCTGCTCGACCTGCTGGTCATGGCGGTTCTGCTCGCCTTTCCGCCGGTCGTGCTCTGGCTGCCGAGCCTGATCTCGAAATAGCGCCTCACGCCGCCGGCGGCGCGCGGCGATGCCAATCGGTTTCGCGCTGATAGGCCGCGCCGGCGGCGAGCAGCAGCCGCTCCGCGCCCGGGCGCGCGACGAGCTGGAGCGCGGCCGGCATGCCGTCGGGCTGAAAGCCGCAGGGCAGCGCCAGCGCCGGCAGGCCGAGATAGCTGAACGGCCGCGTGCAGCGGCCGAACCGCGCGAGGATTTCGCGCATCGCGCTGGGCCGCGCGGGATCGCAGTCGTCGAGACGCGGCGTCGCGTGCTCGAACACCGGCGTCAGCAGCAGGTCGCAGCGCGCGAAGACGGCATCGACCCAGGCGCGCCGCGCCGGTTCGCGCGCGGCGAGGCTTTCCGCATAATCTTGCGCGGCGACGCCAAAGCCGGGCTCGATGCCCTCGACGGTGCCGTGATCGTAATCGGCGCGGCGCGCGACGAATACCAGGCCGCACTCGCGGAGCACCGCAAGGCGGACGGCGAGGTCGAAGTGCTCGAAAAGCTGCTGGAGCGTCGGCTGGAGGAACTGCACCGCAAGGCGGAGCAGCGGAAACAACAATTCGCCGA
>CAZUYG010000495.1:0-3635 GCA_964624265.1 uncultured Candidatus Odyssella sp. | reverse complement strand
GCGAGCGGATCGCGCGCACCATGTCCACCTGGCCGTGGCGCTGCGCGTCGAAGAACGCGGCGGAGCCCACATAGGCGCGCACGGCGCCGGTCGAATGGTCGGCGACGAGGATCGCGATATTCGCCTCGGGCGCGAGGCCGGCCAGCTCGCTGCGCGCCAGCGCCTCCATCGTTTCCTGCAAGCGAGCGTCGAGCGTACTTTCGATGCGCAGCAGCGACTTTGGCGCGCGCTCCTTGAGCGCCGCGGTGGCATGCGGCGCCAGGAACGGCAGCTTGCGGCGGAGCACCGGCACCGGCTCGGCGCGCGCTTCCGCGGCCATCGTCGGCGAAAGCACGCCGCGCTGCTCCAGCACGGTCAGGATCTTGTCGCGCGCCTTCTTCGCGGCGGCGGGGCGGCGGTCGGGCCGCGTCGCGGCCGGCGATTGCGGGATCGCGATCAGCAGCGCCGCCTCGCCGGCGGTGAGGTGCAGCGGCTCCTTGCCGAACCACGCGAGCGACGCCGCACGCACGCCCTCGAGATTGCCGCCATAGGGCGCGCGCGCGAGGTAGAGGGCGAGAATTTCCTCTTTCGAAAGCGCCAGTTCGAGCTGCACGGCGCGAAACGCCTGCTTCAGCTTCGCGCCGAGGCTGCGCGGCGCGGGCTCGAGCAGGCGCGCCACCTGCATACTGAGCGTCGAGCCGCCCGAAACGATGCGGCCGTTCCACGCCCATTGCCACGC
This sequence comes from uncultured Candidatus Odyssella sp., assembly GCA_964624265.1. Classification (GTDB taxonomy): domain Bacteria; phylum Pseudomonadota; class Alphaproteobacteria; order Bin65; family Bin65; genus SBBV01. The sequence continues at coordinate 2,917 of CAZUYG010000495.1, read as the reverse complement.
CGCGCGCGCCACGGCGACGGGATCGACGCCGAAATGGCTCCGGAAGCGCCGGTCTTCGTAGGCGAGCAGCATCCGCACGTAGAGCGGCGAGACCTCGTTCGGTTTCGCCGCCAGCCGCCACGCGCCTTCGCGCGTCGTGAAGGCCCGCAGCATGCGGCCCTCGCGATCGGCGACGACGACAGAGGCCTCGCCCGCGCGCGAGAGATCGAGCGGATATGCGCGGTCGAGGACGGCGAACGCGCCCGCGAGAACGCCGGCGCCGAGCGCGCCGCCAAAGGCGGCGCGTCGGAGCCGGCGCTTCCAGCGTTGCAGACGCGTCGTCACGGTTACTGCCGCGGCAGGATCGTCACCTTGCCCATCGCGTCGCGGCCGAACATCGCCGGGGCATACATGTCCTCGACGAAGGCGGCCGGCAGCCGGAACGTGCCCGGCGTCACCGCGCGCACGACGTAGGCGAGGTAGTAGTCCTTCTTGTTGCTCCAGATATCGAGCGCGGCGACGAAGCGGTCGTCGCGCGGCTCGGTGGCGCGCGGCCGCGCGAGCTCGGGCAGCCATTTCATCTGCTCGGGGTCGCGGCGGTCGAGGCGCGGATTCTCGATCTCGAAGCCGGCCGGCAGGAGATCGACGATCAGCGCCTGGTGCGGGCGGGAGGCGGACGCGCTCACCTTGATGACGGCCACCAGCACGTCGCTCTGGCGCACCTTGTCGAGGTCCACGCGCTCGCCCTTCAGATTGTAGAACACGCGCGTGATCTCGAAGCCGTTCTTCTCGGCCGGCTGGTCCTTGGCCGGAATGCCGGTGAGCGTGGCGCCGACCCAGATCTTGCCGTCGCCGTCGTTGACGACGTCGAACTTCTGGCCGAGCGCCTGGCTGCCGAAGCGGCCGGCGAAAGGCTTCCCGGTGGCGGCCATGTTCTGGCTGCCGATGCGCGCCTTCCACTCGGCGCCGGGCGTTGCGAGGCCATGCGCGGCCAGCAACAGCCAGGCCTGCTCCTGCGTCGAAAGATGCTGGTTCTGGCGGCGGCCGAGGCGCACCGCGTAGATCAGCTGCTCGATCGGCGTGCCGCGCGGCTGCGCGGTGCTCGCCAGCGCGAGCACGGCGGCCTGGTCGCGCAGCAGCGAGCCGTAGTCCTGCACCTGCGGCCGCCAGTAGCGGTCCTCGGGCGCCGGACGGCCGTTGTGCTCGCGCGCGGCGTCGAACGCGGACTTCGCGCGCGCGCCATCGCCCATGAGCGCGAGGGCGGCGGCGAGCTGCGCCTTCGCCAGCGCGGTCGGCAGCGACTTCAGCGCGGTGTCGTGCAGGTAGCGCAGCGAGGCAACGTCGCCCTTGCTGTTCGCCGCCAGCACGTAGTGCGCGTAGGTCAGCACCGGCAGGGCGGGCGCGTCGTAGGAAAGATCGCGCGTCATCGCATCGAGCTTCTTCATGCCCTGCTCGAACGCGATGTCGGGCACGACGTAGCCTTTCGCCTTCGCCTGCGTCAGGAAATCCATGATGAACGCGGTCAGCCAGCCGCCGCTTTCGTCGTAGGAATTCCACATGCCGAAGCCGCCGTCGCGGGCCTGCATGCCGAGCACGCGGTAGATCGCGTCCTGCACGCGGGCGCGCAAGGTCGGCTCGTCTTTGGCGACGCCGATCGCCTGCGCCATGTCGGCGAGGTAGAGCAGCGGCAGCGCGCGGCTCGTCGTCTGCTCGGCACAGCCATAGGGATAGCGGTCGAGCGAGGCGAGCAGGTCGGCGATGCCGAGATCGGGCGCGGTCCCGACCGTGAGGTAGAGCGACGCGGTGCCGGGCAGGAACTCGCCGAGCTCCTTCTGGCCGAGCGTGAACGCCTCCTTCTTGTCGAGCTGGCTGACGAGGTATTTCGCGACGTTGGCCTGGGCCGGCCGCACCGCGATGTCCCAGTTGCGCGTCAGCGCGAAATTGCCGGGGCCCGAAATCTCGAGCCGGATCGCGGCGGTGCCGGGGCGCAGGCCGATCAGCGTGAACGCGAAGCGCTGGCGCTGATCCTTGGCCAGGGTTGCGGTCTGCTCGGGCTGGCCGGCGACGCCAACGGCGTTGTCGGTGGCGAGGCGCACCTTGTAGGGGCCCGGCGTGCCGTCGACGTTGTGGATGACGACGGTCACGCGCCCGCGGTCGTCGGGCGCCAGGAAGCGCGGCAGCGTCACGGTGCTGACCACCGGGTCGCGCACCGTCACGGCCTGCTCGCTCTTGCCGACCTTGCTCTGCGTCCAGGCGACGGCCATCACCCGCAGGCGCCCGTTGAAATCGGGCACGTCGAGCGAAATCGTGGCCTCGCCCTTCTCGTCGGCCTTCACGATGCCGGAGAACAGCGACACGACCTGGATCGTGCTGACGTCGAGCCCGCCGAGATGGCGCGATTCGCCGTCGCCGCCCTGGCGGATCTCGCCGAGGCGGCCCGCATAGGCGTCGATGAGGCGGCCGTAATCGTCGCGCAGCTCCAGCGCCAGCTTGCGCTTGGCGTAGAAATGCGCGTCGGGCGCCGGCGTCCGGTAGCCGGTGAGCGCGAGCACGCCTTCGTCGACGGCGGCGACCGTGACGAACACGGGCTCGCCGCGCGCGCCGTCCACGGCCACTTTCACGTCGAGCTTCTTGCGCGGCGTCATCAGCTCGGGCGTGCCGAGCTTCACCGTGAGAAGGCGCTCCGACGTGTCGCGGCCGAGATAGGCGACGCCGATCGCGCGCGAGGGGCCGAGGCGCTCGGCCTTGCCGTTCGGGCGATAGGCCGTGGCCAGCACGTAGACGCCCGTGCCCCAGCTTTCGTCGACCGGGATGTCGAGGACCTTGCCGCCTTCGGCGACCGTCTCGTGGCGGCTCATCAGCACGCGGTCGGACGCGACGACGACGTGGACGACGCCCGCGAACGGCGCGCGGATGCGGAGCTTCGCGGTTTCGCCGG
>CAZUYG010000494.1:0-3640 GCA_964624265.1 uncultured Candidatus Odyssella sp. | reverse complement strand
GTCGAGGCCCACACGGCTCCCCCCTAACCTCCCAGCGCGATGACACCCCTCGCGTAAAGCGCGCCGTCGACCCCGACGTCCTGCACCTGGAATGCGCCGTTCCCGCCCCAGAGGATGGAGGAGGGGGGGTAGCTGCCGAGGGCGAGGCGCTCCCCGTTGTCGTTGCTCACCTGCGTCGCGAGGTCGTCGCTGATGACCTTGACCACCACCTCGACCACCGCGATCACGATGAGCCCGCCGATGAACCAGTACCAGGGGATGTCGGCGTCGTGGGTCTCCCGGGGGGAGGGGTCGGGCTCGAAGCGCAGTTTGCCCGAGGCCTTGCCGGCGGCGATCAGGTCCTCGAGGCCGGGCTCGTAGAGCGGAAGCGTGCCGGCGATCAGGTCGCGCATGCGCGCGGGATCGGGGTCGGACGCGCGCACCTCGAACCCGGCCTCGGCGAGGCAGGCCGCGGTCACGAGGCCGAGATGCCAGAGGCCGTAGACGCAGATCGCCGTCATCGCGCTAGCGCCGCCGCTCGAGCACGAAGCGGTTGGCCTCCAGCCAGCGCAGCGTCTTGATCACGGCGTCCTCGATCGAAACCTTGGGCCGCCAGCCCAGCGCCCGCATGCGCGCGGTGTCAAGAAAAATGAACGGATTGTCGCCGATCCAGCCGCGCGCGCCGCCGCCATAGCGGATTTCCGGGGAGAGCCCGAGCGCCTTCGTGATCCAGCCGACCGACTGCTTCACGTCGATATAGCTCTCGTGCCCGAGATTGAGCACGTGAACCTTGCCGCGCGCCGTCTCCATTGCGAGGAAGATCGCGTCGATGCAGTCCTGGACGTAGAGATAGGATTTGCGCTGCGTGCCGTCGCCGAGCACGTCGAGCACGGCCGGGTTGGCGAGCAGCTTCTTGTAGAAGTCGAACACGTGTCCGTGCGTGTAGCGCTCGCCGAGGATCGACACGAAGCGGAAGATCCAGCCCTCGAAGCCGAAGCCCTCGCAATAGGCGCTGATCAGGCCCTCGCCGGCGAGCTTCGAGGCCGCGTAGAGCGAGGTCTGCACCGGAAACGCCGCGTCTTCCGGCGTGGGAATCGTCGCGTGCTCGCCATAGACCGAGCCGGTGGAGGGAAACGCGATGCGCCGGATGCCGTTCGCGCGCATCGCCTCCAGCACGTTGAACGTCGCGATCGTGTTCTGCTGCAGGTCCTTCTCGGGATGCTCTGTGCCGAAGCGCACGTCGGCGTTCGCCGCCATGTGGAAGACGGTGTCGCAGCCTTCCATCGCCGCAGCCATGCCGGCGCGGTCGAGCGTATCGCCCTCGACGAACCGGAAGTGCTCGCTGCCGCGCGCGCTTTCGAGGAACTCGGGGAGGCCGGTCGAAAGATCGTCCCAGCCCACGACGGCGTCGCCGCGCGCGATCAGGCGATCCACGAGCGTGCTGCCGATGAAGCCGGCGGCGCCGGTCACGAAGGCTTTGGCCAAGCCGATCTCCGTCGTGCGGTGCCGCCGCTCAGGCCGCGGTCGGCTGCGGCAGTGCGATCGTGTAGGCGGCGGCCTGCGCGTCGCGATAGAACATTTCCACGGTCTCGCGGCTGAATTCGGTCAGGTCCTTGCCGACGCCCTTGAGCTTCGCGAGCATGTCGGGCGTCATCGTGATGATGTCGGCGCCGGCCTCCTGCGCGTGGAACACGTTCAGCAGCTCGCGCGGGCTTGCCCAGAGCAGCTCGGCCTTGGGCAGGCCGGCCAGCGCCGCCTTGCAGGCACGCATGATCGGTATCGGATCGCGCCCGGTGTCGGCGATGCGCCCCGCGAACACCGAGACGATCGCGGGCACGCCGGGATCGAGCGCGGCCGCAATGCCCTTCACCTGATCGAGCGTGAACACGGCGGTGACGTTCAGCGACACGCCCCGGCGCGAAAGCTCGCGGATCAGCGGCTCCGACGACGCGCCCTTGGTGTTCGTGACCGGAATCTTCACGTTCACGTTGCGGCCCCAACGTCCGATTTCGACCGCCTGATCGCGCATGCCGTCGAAATCGTCGGCGAACACCTCGAAGCTCACCGGCCTGTCCGGCACCACGCGCAGCACCGCCTGCGCGAAGCCGCGGTAGTCGGACACGCCGGCCTTCCGCATGAGCGTGGGATTGGTGGTGAAGCCCTTGATCAGCGGCGACGCGTAGAGCTTCGCGATCGCATCGAGGTCGGCGCCGTCGGCGAAGACCTTGAGCGTGAGTTCGGGCGGCTTGGTCATGGATCCCGATTCCTCAATCAGCGTTCGGCGCGGTCGGCCAAAATCCAGCGCACCGCCTCGCGGAGTCCGTCCGCGACATGGTCCGGAGGCGACCGCAGCGACTCGCGGTAGCCCATTTCGACGAGCACGGTGCGGCACCCCGCCGCCCGGCCCGCTTCCACGTCGCGCCACCGGTCGCCCACCATGTAACTGCGGGTCAGATCGATCCCGTGTGTGCGCGCCGCCGACAGTATCAGACCGGGCTGCGGCTTGCGACACGCGCAGCGATCGGCATCGTCGTGCGGGCAGACGAAAATCGCATCCACCGGCACTTCGGCGCGGAGCTTCGCGTGCATGGCATCGAGCTCGGCCGCTTGCAGGCGCCCGCGCGCCAGCTCCGGCTGATTCGTGGCGACGATGACCGCGTAGCCGGCGTCCTTCAGCCGCCGAACGCCGCTGGCCGCGCCCTCGACGAGGACGAACTCGGCGAGCGTCATCGGGCCGAACGGCATGCCGTCGCGGATCGTGACGTGATTCAAAACGCCGTCCCGGTCGAGAAACACGGCGGGCTGCAGTGTCCGCGTTGCGCCGGCGTCGCCGCGCTCAGGCACGCACGCCATCCTTGGGACGCCCGAGGCCTTCCCACTTGGCCTCCTGCACCATCAGATCGGGATGGCTCACGAGTCCGTGCCAGACGACGGCCTGAAATGCTTCGGTGTGCGGCGTGACGCGCGCGGGCGAAACGGTCGGCACGACGATCACTTCGTCGCCGACCTTCTTGGTGTGGCCGCCGTCGCGCCCGACGATGCCGAAGATCCGCATGCCGACGCGCTTCGCCGCGTCGAGCGCGTGTACGAGGTTCGCGCTCACATTGCGCTCGGCGCTTCCGCCGCCCACGGAGAGCACGAGCACCGCGTCGGCCTTGGTTGCGCGGCTCGTGCGCAGCCACGCCGCGAACACGGTCTCCCAGCCTTCGTCGTTCGTGCGGGCCGTGAGTTCCGAGACATTGTCGGTCGGCGCATAGGCCTCGATGCCGCAGAGCTTGCGGAAATCGTTGACCGCGTGGCTGGCGTTGGCGGCGCTTCCGCCCACGCCGAGTATGAACAGACGCCCGCCGCGCTCGCGCAGCGCGCGCAGCTCGCGCGCCAGCCGCTCCAGCGCGTCGACGTCGATCTGCTCGAAGATCGACGCGGCCTCGGCCAGGTACGTGCCGAAATGCGATTCGCCCACGCAGGACTCCTCCGCTGCAGCGCCTTTCGCGCCCTCGTCCCCCTTAACAGCGGTGCCGCGCATTGACAAGCGCACGGCGCCGGACCGGCTACTTCTTCCGTTGCAGCAGCGCCGCGAGGCCTTTCAGCGCCGCGCGCGCGCACCCGGCTAGGCCGCCCGTTTGCGGCGCGGCGGCGGGCGCGACGGGGTTCGCAGGCG
>CAZUYG010000493.1:1633-3640 GCA_964624265.1 uncultured Candidatus Odyssella sp. | reverse complement strand
AACCTTGTGGGTGGGTCCGCCGAACATAGGAGCGCGCCGCCGCGCGGTCTATCCGCCGCTTGCGCGGGGCCCATGCGCCGCGGCGCGATCAGGCGCGCCACCAGGGTTTCGCGCTCTCCCGCGCGGCCTGCGCGGGCGTGACGCCGACGTCTTTCAGCATGTGGTCGTCGAGTTCGGCCAGGTGGCGGCGCTGCGCCGCGCGCGCGTGGCAAAGGAGGCACCAGCGCAGGAACCGGCGGAACGCCGCGAGCGGCGTGTGCAGGCGCGCAACGCGGCGCGGCAGGGCGAAGGCGGGAATGATCGGCATGATCGGCTCGCTCGTGTGTGTCACGCGCCGTTCTCGCATGGCCGCCGCGGCCGCAGGCGCGGGATCGCTTCGGTGCCGGACGAACAATGACGCTTCGGCCGCGGCCGAAACGTGTCCTCTTGCGCGCGGCGGCGCGGCGCCGCAGGCTCCGCGCATGGTTTCACAGCCGCAATTGGCCGAGGTGGCCGCGCTCGTCGGCGATCCGGCGCGCGCCAACATGCTGATGGCGCTCCTCGACGGACGCGCGCTCACCGCGACCGAGCTCGCCTTTTTCGCGCACGTCACGCCGCAGACCGCGAGCGGGCATCTCGCGAAGCTCGTCGACGGCCGACTGCTCGCCGTCGCGAAGCAGGGCCGCCACCGCTATTTCCGCCTCGCTTCGCCGCTGGTGGGGCGGATGCTCGAGAGTATCAACGCGATGGCCAGCCTCGAAGGGCCGCCGCGCCGCCGCCCGCATTCGCCGGCCGAGGACGGGCTGCGCCGCGCGCGCTTCTGCTACGACCACCTCGCCGGCCGGCTCGGCGTGGCGCTGGCGGATGCCCTCGTCGCGCGCGGGCACGTCGAGCTGGGCGACGACGGCGGCGCGGTGACGCCGGAGGGCGCGGAATTCCTCGGCCGCTTCGGCCTCGATCTCGCGGCGGCGACGCGGCGCGCCTTCTGCCGGCCGTGCCTCGACTGGAGCGAGCGGCGGCCGCACATCGCCGGCGCGGTCGGCGCGGGCCTGGCCGCGCGCTGCCTCGCGCTCGGCTGGATTCAGCGCCAGCGCGACACGCGCGCGGTGGGCATCACCGCCAAGGGCCGCGCCGGCCTGCGCGCGACGTTCGGCATCGATTTCACGCCCGAAAAACCCTGAGCAGCCGCCCATCCGCGCGCCATGATGGCGTATGCGCGGGCATTGTGACCATTATTGTGCATCGCAACAAATCACTTGATTTATCAAACATTCCAACATAAATCGCATTGTGCATCGCAATAAGACGAGGCCACGCCGCCGCTGCGGCAGAGCCGCGCGCGGGGAGGAAGGCGCCTCACGGATGAGATGAGGTTCTTCCATGAACGGCAACGACGCAGCCCCTGCCCCGATCTACCGGCCGAGCGCCGAGATCACCCCCGACGAATACGACTACTACATGCGCAAGGCGCAGGAGATGCGCGCCGAAGCAACCGCACGGATTTTCCGCCGCATCGGGGCCGCGATGCGCGGCCTGTTTTCGACGCTTGCTGCGCGCGCTGACGGGCGAAGCGAAGCTTCGCCAGAAGCTCGGCCAACGGCCGAGCGACCGCGCCACGCGCCCGTACTCGCCAAGTCGCGCACCGCGTGAGGGAGGCGGGGGCCGGCGGCCAGGGCGCGCGGCCTTCGTGCCGCCCGCGGCCGCCGGCCCGCGCTATCGCCCCGGCGGCGGTCGCCGCGCTCAGGCCGCGATCGTTTCCTTGGTGAGATTGTCGATCACGATCGGCGTCTCGAAGAACGTGATCGTGGGCTCGGAGCCGAAGCGCTCCTTGATGCCCTTGCGGAACTCCGCGGTGTAGAGCTTGTCGGCTGCCGCGCGGCTTTCCCAGAGATAGACGCCCTTCACGCTGCCGTCTTCGCTGTAGAGGAAGTACTTGCGGATCAGGCCCGGATAGCCGGCATAGCGCGGCACGCTGGCCTTGAAGATCTCGAACGCCCGCTCGCGCGGCGTTCCCGCCGGCAGCTTGAA
>CAZUYG010000493.1:0-1533 GCA_964624265.1 uncultured Candidatus Odyssella sp. | reverse complement strand
CGCCCTACCCCTTCCGCGCCACCATCAGCTTCTTCGTTTCGGCGATGGCCTTGGCGGGATTGAGGCCCTTGGGGCAGGTGTTCGAGCAGTTCATGATCGTGTGGCAGCGGTAGAGGCGGAACGGATCTTCGAGCGCGTCGAGGCGCTCGCCCTTCTCCTCGTCGCGGCTGTCGGCGATCCAGCGATAGGCCTGCAGCAGCACGGCCGGGCCGAGATAGCGGTCGCCGTTCCACCAATAGGACGGGCACGAGGTGGTGCAGGAGAAGCAGAGGATGCATTCCCACAGGCCGTCGAGCTTCGCGCGCTCTTCCTGCGACTGCAGCCGCTCGCGCGTCGGCGGCGCGCTCTTGCTCTTGAGCCAAGGCTCGATCAGCGCGAGCTGCGCGTAGGCCTTGGTGAGATCGGGCACCAGATCCTTCACCACCTCCATGTGCGGCAGCGGATAGACCGGCACGTCGCCCTTGGCGTCGGCGATGTATTTCGTGCAGGCCAGCGTGTTGGTGCCGTCGATGTTCATCGCGCACGACCCGCACACGCCCTCGCGGCACGAGCGGCGGAAGGTGAGCGTCGCGTCCATCTCGTTCTTGATCTTGATGAGCGCGTCGAGAACCATCGGCCCGCAGGTGTCGAGATCGACCTCGTAGGTGTCGATGCGCGGGTTCTCTTTCGTGTCCGGGTCGTAGCGATAGACGCGGAACTTCTTGATCCGCTTCGCGCCCGCCGGCGCCGGATGCGTCTTGCCGGGCTGGACCTTGGAGTTCTTGGGCAGCGTGAATTCGGCCATCAGTACACCCGCTCCTTCGGCGGGAAGCTCTGCACGTCGTTGGTGAGCGTGTTCATGTGGACGGGGCGGTAGTCGAGCTTCACGTTGCCCTGCTCGTCGCACCACGCGACCGTGTGCTTCATCCAGGTCTTGTCGTCGCGCTTCGGGAAATCCTCGCGCGCCTGGGCGCCGCGGCTTTCCTGGCGGTTCTCGGCCGAGACGATGGTGACCATCGCCTGGTACATGAGATTGTCGAACTCCAAGGTCTCGGCGAGATCGGAGTTCCACACCAGCGAGCGGTCGGACACCTTGATGTCCTGCTTGCCGGCCCACACCTGCTTCAGCCGGTCGACGCCCGATTTCAGCACGTCGCCGGTGCGGAACACGGCGCAATCGGCCTGCATGATCTTCTGCATCTCGAGGCGCAGCTTGGCCGTGGGCGTGCCGCCATTGGCGTGGCGCAGGCGATCGAAGCGGTCGAGCGCCAGATCGGTGGCGCCGTTCTTGAGCGGCTGGTGCTTCTCGCCCGGCGTCAGCACCTCGGCGCAATGCAGCGCCGCCGCGCGGCCGAACACGACGAGATCGAGCAGCGAGTTGGAGCCGAGGCGGTTGGCGCCGTGCACCGAGACGCAGGCGTTCTCGCCGATCGCCATCAGGCCCGGCACGACCGAATCCGGATTGCCGTTCTTGAGCGTGACCGCTTCGCCGCGGTAGTTCGTCGGCACGCCGCCCATGTTGTAGTGGCAGGTCGGCAGCACCGGGATCGGCTC
>CAZUYG010000492.1:0-3648 GCA_964624265.1 uncultured Candidatus Odyssella sp. | reverse complement strand
AAGCTGTTCACGGAGTTCACGCAGGCCGATGCCTCGACCACGCGCAAATACGGCGGCACGGGGCTGGGGCTCGCGATCAGCAAGCGCCTCGTCGAGATGATGGGCGGCTCGATTCTGGTCGAAAGCACGCCCGGCCGGGGCTCGACCTTCAAGGTCTGGCTTCCCACGGAGCCCGCGACGACGCCGATGGCGGCGGCAGACGGGCCGTCACGCCCCGCGCCGCCGTCCGACGGCGCCGGCCGCACCGTTCTCGTGATCGACGACGATCCCGACGCGCGCGACCTGCTGCGCCGCTTCCTCGCGCGCGAGGGGTTCGACACGATCACGGCGGCGGACGGCCCCGAAGGGCTCCGGCTCGCGCGGCAATTCCGCCCCAGCCTGATCACGCTCGACGTCGTGATGCCCAAAATGGACGGATGGGCGGTGCTGCAGCAGCTGCGCGCGGACCCGGCTTTGGCGGAGGTGCCGATCGTGATGCTGTCGATCCTCGACGAGCAGGACAAGGGCTTCGCGCTCGGCGCCGCGGACTACCTGATGAAACCGTTCGACCGCGAGCGGCTGCGGTCGATCCTGACGCGCGTAAAGCCGTCGGCCAAAGCCGCGCGCGTGCTCATCGTCGAGGACGACGACGCCACGCGCGCGCTGCTGCGCGACATGCTGGCGCGCGAGGGCTGCGAGGTCGACACGGCCGAGGACGGAATCGCGGCGCTCGCCAAGCTCGACTCGAACCGCCCGGAGCTGATCCTGCTCGACCTGATGATGCCGCGCATGGACGGCTTCGAGTTCGTGAAGGCCATGCGCGCCCGGCTCGGGGAGGCGGCGGACATTCCCATCGTCGTGCTGACCGCCAAGGACCTCACCGCCGAAGATCGCGCGCGGCTGGCCGGCGAGGCGGAGAAAGTCCTGCGAAAATCGCTGCACAGCCGGGAAGAGCTCGCCGCGGAAATCCGCCGCGTTCTCGGCGCGGCGCAAGAGTGGGCCAAAACGGCCGGGGCCGATGCCTAAAATTCTGTACGTCGAAGACAACGAAGACAACGTCTACATGCTGCGCCGCCGCCTGACGAAGCTCGACTACGAAATGGTCGTGGCCGAGGACGGCGAAAAGGGCGTGGCTGCGGCCGAGCGCGAGAAGCCCGCGCTCATCCTAATGGATCTCAGCCTGCCGGTCTTGTCCGGCTGGGACGCGGCGCGCCGGCTCAAGGCCTCCGACGCCACGCGCGGCATTCCGATCATCGCGCTGTCGGCGCACGCGCTCGAGGGCGAGCGCGACAAGGCGCTGGCGGCCGGCTGCGACGAGTTCGAGACGAAGCCGGTCGATCTTCCGCGCCTGCTGGAGAAGATGCAGCGCCTGCTCGGCGGGGCGCGCTGATGGCCGAGCGCCTCCCGCGCATCCTCATCGTCGACGATATCGACGACAACGTGTTCACGCTGCAGCGGCGGCTCAAGCAGTTCGCGAAAGCGGAAATCGCCGCGGCGCAGAACGGCAGGCTGGCGCTGGAAGCCTTGCGCGCCTCGCCGTTCGATCTCGTGCTGCTCGACGTGCAGATGCCGGAGCTCGACGGCACCGAGGTGCTCGCGCAGATGAAATCCGACATGGCGCTGCGCGACGTGCCGGTCATCATGGTGTCCGCGCTCGACGATCTCGAGACCGTGCTCCGCTGCATCAAGCTCGGCGCGGTCGACTACGTCCAGAAACCGTTCAACGCCGAGCTGCTGCGCGCGCGCGTCGAGGCGGCGCTGGAGCGCAAGCGCCTGCGCGACCAGGAAGAGAAGTTCCTGACCCAGCTTCAGGCCGAGAAAGCGCGCGTCAACGACCTGTTGCACAGCGTGCTGCCGAAATCCGTCGTCAGCGAGCTGAAGGCAAGCGGTCGGCTCATGCCGCGGCGGCACGAGGACGTGGCGGTCCTGTTCTGCGACGTGGTGGGCTTTACCCAATATTGCGACGGCAACGCGCCCGAAGCGGTGCTCGAACGGCTCGAGGCGCTGGTGACGGCGTTCGAGGCGGCGGTGGATCGGCACGGGCTCGAAAAGATCAAGACGATCGGCGACGCGTTCATGGCGACGGCCGGGCTGTTGCGCTACGTCGAAAATCCCGTTCTGGCGGCGGCCGAGTGCGGGCTCGCGATGGCGGAAGCCGCGAAGGCGCACGGCGCCGGCTGGCAGGTGCGTGTCGGCATCCACATGGGTCCGGTCGTGGCCGGAGTCCTCGGCAAGCGGAGCTTCGTGTTCGATCTGTGGGGCGACACGGTCAACGTCGCGGCGCGCGTCGCGGCCGAAGCGGAACCGGGAACCGTCGTCGTTACCGCCGCGCTGTGGCCGTTCCTCAATGCATCGTTCCAGGGCCGCTCGCTCGGACAGGTCGAGCTGAAGGGCAAGGGACCGACGGAAGTGGTCTGCCTCGTCGGGCGCAAGAACGCCGTTGCGTGACCTAGAGGGCGGTGCGGCCCGAGGGCGGCGCGAACGGCCGCTCCAGCGCGCGTTCGACCATCATCAGCCGGTCCTGGCCGTAGAACATGTCGCCGTCCACGACATAGGTCGGCGAGCCGAGAACGCCTTTCGCGATCGCGTCCTCGGTATTGCGCGCGAACGCGGCCTGGGTTTCGGGGGTCAGCGCCGCGGCAAGCAGCGGGGCCGGATCGGTCCCGGCGGCGAGCGCGATATCCGCGAGGACGCCGGGGTCGGCGATGTCGCGGTCGTCGCGCCAGAGCGCGGTGAGCACGGCGACGTGCAAGCGGTCGGCATCGGCCCCGAGCCGCTGCGCGGCAATGACGAAGCCCGAGGGCAAGGCGCGGTCGCCGTAATGATGTGCCGGGTCGACCAGCACGGGCAGGCCGAGATACTCCCCCCAGCGCTCGATCTCGCGGCCGAACAGGTGGCGGCGCTGCGGCGCCGACCTGCGGTCGAACGGCGTTCCGCCGATGCCTTCCAGCAGGCGCGAAAGGTCGATCGGCCGGTGGATCAGCCGGCGCCCGAAGCGCTGCGCCAGCGCCACGATGCGGGCGGCGCCGAGATAGGCGAAGACGGAGCGGGTGGAGTAGAAATACTCGATGGTTTCCATGCCTTTACCGGGGCCACCGGGCCGGCGGCGGGGGCCCGGGGCGACCAAATAGCCCTTGAATGGAGGGGCTATACTCGCTAAGTCCACGCCCATCAACGTAACCCCATAGACGCGGAACACGGCCCCGCGAGCCAAAAGAAGCGGCGGCCGATCCGGTGTTCAGAGCCCCTCGGGGCGGCTGAATGCAGTCTTCGCGTCAGGAACAACCGGAGAGAAATCGCGATGGCGCTGCCCTCGTTCAGCATGCGTCAGCTTTTGGAAGCTGGCGTTCATTTCGGACATCACACCCGCCGTTGGAACCCGCGCATGGCGCCGTTCATCTACGGCGTGCGCAACAACGTGCACATCATCGACCTGCAGCAGAGCGTGCCGATGCTGCAGCGGGCGCTCCAGGCGCTGCGCGACACGGCCGCCAAGGGCGGCCGCATCCTGTTCGTCGCCACGAAGCGCCAGGCCAGCCCGCTGATCGCCAAGACGCGCGAGCGCTGCGGCCAGTTCTTCGTCAACCACCGCTGGCTGGGCGGCATGCTCACCAACTGGGCGACGATCAAGAATTCGATCCAAAAGCTCAAGGAGCTCGAAGCCAAGCT
>CAZUYG010000491.1:0-3650 GCA_964624265.1 uncultured Candidatus Odyssella sp. | reverse complement strand
GCCTTCCGCCTCGTGCCGCGCGGTGGTGTAGATGCTGCTCACGACGGCGCACTCTGTGCCGCGCCGCCGGAGCCGCGCGCGCACGTCGAGCCCGGCGCAGCCCCAAGTGTAGAAGCCGTGAATGACGTGTGGCCCGGGCCGGCCGCCGAGAAAGCGCTCGATCGCGGCCGCGAGGCGCGCCTTGTGCGCGACGGAATTGTAGGGGCTGAACGCGAAGCCGGTGAACCAGTGCCCGAGAAATCCCTGCGCCTTGCCTGCCGCCGCGGCCGCGAGCGCGCGGCGGAACGGCCGTGCGGGCACGGTACGATGCACGGTGCCGAAGCTCTCATCCTGCTCGCCGCTCGCCGAATCGATGCAGAAGATGTGCGGCTCGTAACCGGCGCGCAGCGCGGCGCGCATATGGGCCCGCACATAGGCGGAGCCGCCGCCTTTCCCGTGCGTCGGATTCCAACCGGTGACGAAGACGATCGGCTTGCTCATGACCAGCCCTGGGCCGCTTCGTTTGGCGCCTAGCCCATCGGCAGCGAGCGCGGGGCAGCGCCTTTCGGGAATGCCGCATCGATGCGCGTGATCTCCGCCTCGGAGAGCCGGAGCGCACCAGCTTTCGCGTTCTCCTCGGTGTGCGCGACGCTCGATGCTTTGGGGATTGCGAACAGCGTCGGACGCCGCACGAGAAACGCCAGCGCCACCTGGCGCGGCGTCGCGACGTGGGCGGCGCCGATTTCGGCCAGCACGCGTCCGCCGGGCGTGGTTGGCGCCGGAAATCGATTGCCGAACGGCGTATAGCCGACCAGCGCCACGCCGTGCGCCTCGCACCACGGCAGAACCGCATGTTCGATCGCGCGCTGCTGCAGATGGTAGAGCACCTGGTTGCAGGCAATCTTGCCCGGCCCGGCGATGGAGACAGCTTCTTCGAGATCGTCGACGTCGAAGTTCGAAACGCCCCAGGCGCGGATCTTGCCGGCTTTCACCAAGTCCTCGAGCCCGGCGATCGTGTCGGCGAGGGGAATGCTCTCGCGCCAGTGCAGCAGATAGCAGTCGAGCCGCTCGGTCTTTAGGCGCTTCAGCGATTGCTCGCACGCTTGCACCGTGCCCTTGCGCGTGGCGTTGCCGGGCAGCACCTTCGAGACGAGGAACACCTCATCGCGCCGCCCCGCGATCGCCTCGGCCACGTATTCCTCGGATTCGCCCGCGCCATACATCTCGGCCGTGTCGACATGCGTCATGCCGAGATCGAGCCCGCGGCGCAGCGCCGCCACCGCCTCTTTCCGCGATGCGCGCTCGAGGTTCCACGTGCCCTGGCCGACGGCCGCGACCGCGCGCTTGGTGGGGCCGAACGGATGCGTCTTCATTCGCCGTCCTCGTGGCTGTTGCTTCGAAGATGCAGCCTTCCGGCGGGCCGGCGCAACCCGCCCCGGCGCGAGACCGCCGTTGCCGACAGCGGCGGCCGCAAGCGACAATGGCCGCGCGATTTCCCGGCAGGAGGCGGTTTCGCACATGAAGGCAACGTCCGCGCCCAGCGTTCATCTCGGACAGAGCGAGATCGAGCGGGAGCTCTACGAGCTCCAGCACGCCGCCATCTGCTACATGGAGGCGTTCTACCGCTACATCGAAATGCAGCTCCACCTCGCTTCGGACGAAGCCAATCTCTCGGGGGCCGACTGCGTGATCCTGCACGCGATCCGCATCGGCGACCGGCCGAAAAGCATCCGCGAGCTCCAGCTTTTCACGAACCGCAGCGACGTCGCGAACATTCAGTACAGCATCAAGAAGCTTTCGGCCGCGGGGCTGATCGAGCGTGCGAAGCAGGCCAAGCGGGCGGCGGGGCAAGGCGCCGTGTATGCCCTCACCGGTCGAGGCCGCAAAGTGACCGACGATTACGTGCGCGCGCGCAAAGCCTTGATCGCCATGATCCCGCAGGCGCCCGAGAGCGTGGCCGGCGATGCGAGAACCGCGACGCGGCTGCTGCTGCAATTGACCGGCCTCTATGACCACGTCTCGCGCTCGCTCGTATCCTGAGCGGCGCCGGGCGCACGCATGGCCGCGTTGACTTATCTAAAGTTCTCAGTAAAATTCTGAGAAATTTACGAAGCCCTCGTTTCTTCGGAGCGTCGCCATGCAGTTCGGAATGCAGTTCTTCCCCGACGTGCGCCCGGCGCAAAAGCCGGCGGACCAATATTTTGCCGAGGCGCTCGATCTCGTCGGCCTCGTCGACCGCTACGGCTATTCGCATGTGCGGATCGTCGAGCACTATTTCCACCATTGGGGCGGCTACACGCCCAATCCCATCGTCTTCCTCGCCGCCGCCTCGCAGCGCACGAAGACGGCGCGCATGGTCACGGGCGCCGTCCTTCCGGTGTTCAACAATCCGCTGAAGCTCGCCGGCGAGATCGGCATGCTCGATGCGATCAGCGGCGGGCGGCTCGACGTCGGCTTCGCGCGCGCCTTCCTGCCGCACGAGTTCCGCGCGTTCGGCGTGAACATGGACGAGAGCGTGCTGCGCTTCGAGGAGGGCATCGAACAGGTGCGCCGCCTGCTCGAGGAGACCAACGTCACCAGCAAGGGCCGCTTCCACAGCTTCGAGAACGTCACCTCGCTGCCGCGGCCGACGCAGCAGCCGCGGCCGAATTTCTACGTCGCCGCCGTCGCCACGCCGGATTCGTTCGCGCGCGCCGGGCGCATGGGGCATTGGGTGATGGCGATCCCCGGCGTGGGCGCCAAGCCCTCGGAGCTCGTCGGCATCTACCGCGAAAACTGGCGCGCGGCCGGCCACAAGGGCAATCCGCGCATCATGCTCGCGGTTTTCATCTATTGCCACGAGGACCGCGAGGAGGCGAAGCGCATCGCGCGCGGGCCGATCGAGCGGCATTTCGAATCGATCTGCGACGCCGTCGCCGAATACGGCAAGGGCGGCCCGATCTCCACCGCCTACAAGGGCTACGACAAGCTCTACGAGAAGATGCGGAAGGAAACCTTCGAATCGCAGATCGCGAACCACGCCGCCTTCATCGGCACGCCCAACGACATCATCGAGCAGTTCCACGAGTTCGACCGCATCATGGGCGGCTGCGACGAGGTCTCGTGCCAGGTGAATCCCAACGACATGGCCTATGCCGATGCCGAGCGCTCGGTGCGCCTGTTCGGCGAAAAGGTCATTCCGCATTTCGCCGACAAGCGTATGGTATCCGCCGCCTAGCGCAGCTTTCCGCGAAAGGAACGGTCATGGCTCCCACCGAAGGCGCGGTTTCGGCCGCAGCCCCCGCCGCGACGGACGCGGCGCCCGCCGCCGACGGCAAGGCGGCGCTCAAGAAGATGATGAGCGGCCTCTCGCTCGAGCCGCTCTGGGAGGTCTACGCCAATCTCGTGACGCCGGAGCCGAGCGGCCTTCCGCCCGCGCATCAGTGGCGCTGGCACGACATGGAGCCGGTCGTGGCGAAGGCGACCGAGGCCGTCACCGGCCACGACGCCGATCATCGCGTGCTGGTGCTGCGCAATCCCAATCTCGGCGGCCGCATGGCGTCCACCTCCACGATCGTCGGCGCGATCCAGTGCGTGCTGCCGGGCGAGCGGACGACGCCGCACCGCCACACCGCCGCCGCCGTGCGCGTGGTGATGGAGGGCGACGGCGGCGGCACCTATGTCGACGGGAT
>CAZUYG010000490.1:0-3650 GCA_964624265.1 uncultured Candidatus Odyssella sp. | reverse complement strand
CTATATCAATTAGCGCACAAGCGCCGCCGGCTATAAATTGAGCACGGCGGCATGAAATCGGTCAGCAAAAGCCGTGGGCGCGGCCATCGCGCCGCGGGGAACCGGCCGATTGCCGCCGTGGATTTTCCAAGCGCCCCGTCGAGGTCGTCGATGCATACGCCTGGCCGACATGACGCCGAAGCGCCGCAAGAGCTGGATGTCGCCATCATTGGGGCCGGTCTCGGCGGCCTGATCGCGGCGGCGAAGCTGAAGCAGGCGGGCGTCGATCGCGTCGCGGTCCTCGAACGGGCGGACAAGCTCGGGGGCGTCTGGCGCGAGAACCGCTATCCCAATGTCGCCTGCGATACGCCGATCGATCTCTACGGGATCAGCTTCTTCCTCGGCGACAAATGGTCGACGAATTTCGCGCCGGGAAGCGAGATCTGGGACTATCTCCAGGAATTCGCCGACACGTTCGGCGTGACGCCGCTGATCACGCCGAACACCGAGATCGCCCGCGCCGTCTGGAACGAAGGAACCGCGACCTGGCTCCTCGAGGCGCGCGACGGGCGGCGTTGGACGAGCCGCTACGTGGTCTGGGCGGGCGGTATCCTGTCGCGCCCCACCATCCCGGACATTCCCGGAAAAGATCTCTTCCAAGGGGAGAGCTTCCACACCACCGCGTGGAACGATTCCGTCCGGGTCGAAGGCAAGTCGGTCGCCGTCGTGGGCGGCGGGGCCACGTCGATCCAGGTCGTGCCTCATGTCGCGCAGCATGCCAAGCGCGCATACATCTTCGTCCGCACGCCGTCCTACGTGATGCCGCGCCCGGATCTGTTCTTCGACCGGCTCGATCGCGAGAGCCCCACCTATGCCGAGCGGCAGCGCGAGCGCCGCGAAGAGTGGTTCCGCCAGTTCGAGAAGATCGCCGAGAACCGGTTTCCGATGAACGATGCGCTCGTCGCGCAACAGGAAAAGGTCTGGCGCGACCATTTCGACGTCCAGGTGAAGGACCCGGCGTTGCGCGAGATCCTGGCGCCCAAATACCGCTTCGGATGCAAGCGGCCGCTGTTCAGCAACGATTACTACCCGGCCTTCCACCGGCCCGGCGTCACCGCGATCGGCAAGGGCGTCGCGCGCCTGACGCGCGACGGCATCGTCGATACCGACGGTCAGGCCTACCCCGTCGACATGATCGTGTGGGCCACGGGCTTCGACGCGGCCCACATGCTCGGCGGCATCGATATCGTCGGCCGGGGCAACCGGTCGTTGGACCAAGCCTGGAACCCCGTGCCCGAGGCCTATTTCGGCACGCTGGTGAAGGGCTTCCCCAATCTCTTCCTGATCAACGGCCCGAATGTGGGCGGCGCCTCGGCGACCGAGTTCATCGAAGGACAGGTCGATTTGATCCTCCACGCGATGCAGTCGGCTGCCCGCAACGGGGCCACCATGGTCGAGGTGCCCGCGCACGTCCACGATGCCTACAACGCCGAAGTCCAGCATCGCTCGAATCAGAGCGTGCTCGTCCTCGGCAATTGTTCGTCATGGTATCGTGTCGGCGGCGACGGCAGCGTGTTCACGCACTGGCCGGGCACGATCAAATCGTTCCGCGCGGAAATCCGCGGGACCGCGCGGACCGGATTGGCATACGGGGGGCAGAAAGCGAAAGCGTACACCGCCGCGTAACGCCGGCGGAAGCTTCACCACACAACATTCGTTCCAGGGAGGAGAACCATGAAGTTGAAGGCAATCGCTATCGGCGCCGCGCTGGCCCTTTGGGTCGTGCCCGCCGCCGCACAGCAGACGATCGACATCGCCGTCTTCCATACGGAGCGCGATTCGTTCGGCGACCCCATGCGCTGGTGGATGGCCGAGGTCGAAAAGCGATCGGCTGGCCGCATCAAGTTCAAGCCGCATTACAGCGGCGCGCTCGTGAAGATCACCGAGGCGCTCAACGCCACCAAGAACGGCGTGGTGCCGATGGCCATCGTGGCGCCGTCGTTCGTGTCGGGCCAGATTCCGGCGATGGCCTATCTCGAGGTCATCGGCGGCTTCCCCTCGGCGCCCGCGGACAACGAAAAGGCCCTCGCGCAGCTCAAGCCCGAGATGGAAAAGCTGTTCCGCGCGCAGGGCGTCGAGTTCCTGTGGCAGGTGCCCAGCTTCGGCGGCGCCGTCGCCTGCCGCGAAAAACACCTGAAGAACCCCGCTGACTGGAAGGGCCTCAAAATCCGCACGGCGGGGCGCTACCAGGCGCAGCAGATCCAGGCGCTCGGCGGCTCGCCGGCCGCGATCGACCCGGCGGAGCAATACATCGCGCTGCAGAACAAGACGGTCGATTGCGCGCTGACGGTCAACAATCTCGGGCTCGCGCTCAAGCTGCACGAGGTTGCGCCGAAGCTCACGCAGCTTCGCCTTCCGGGCAACTCGCTCATCTACATCATGAACGCGCGGTTCTGGGCGTCGCTGCCCGAAGCGGACCGCACGCTGCTCAAGACCGTGGGCCGCGAGGCCGAGATCCGCGGGATCAAGATGATCTGGGACGTGCAGGCCGCCGCGGTCGCCACCATGAAGGCGCAGAAAGCCGATGTGGCCGAACTCACCGACGCGGAGCTGAAGGCGTTCCGCGAGGCGGTGAAGCCGGTGTTCGAGGCCATCGACAAGGCGTCCGGCGAATCGGGCAAGGCCATCGGCGCGATCGTGCGCAGCTACTGGTAGGAAGCCCGCAGACGGAGCGCGGCAATGGCGCCCGCCTGGTTTCGGGCGTGCGAGCGAAGCGTGGCGGCGGTCAATCGCTGGTTCCTGACCGCCGCCACGCTGCTCGTGCTGCTGATGGTCGCGCTCATCCTGTATGACGTGATCTCGCGGTCGTTCTTCAACGCGCCGACCGTGTGGGCCTTCGACATCGTGCGCTTCGCTCTTCTCTACGCCACGTTCCTGGGCTTGGCGCCCGCGCTGGAAAAGGGAAGCCACATTGTCGTCGACATGTTCGATCCCTTGCTCCCAAAAGTCATTCGCCCGGCGGTTCCGTTCGTCGCTTCGGCCTTGACGCTCGCCTTCGGCGTGACGCTGCTGTGGCACATCACGCGCCTCGCAAGCGAGGCGTTCGCGGATGGCCGCATCGCGCAGGCCACCATCGCCGTGCCGGAGATGTGGGTGTGGCTGCCGGCGCCGGTCGGCACGGCGCTGTTCGTCGCGGTCGCGGCCCTTCAGTTCGGGCGCGCGCTCTGGCCGGACCCGGCGGAAGATTAAGCGATGGAAGCGTTCCTCTGGTTCGCCGCATTCATCGGCGCGCTGATCGCTTTCATGGCCATGCGTGTGCCGGTCGCCGTCGGCATGGGGCTCATCGGCGTCATCGGCACCTGGGCGTTCATTTCGCCTTATGCGATCGGCCAGCTCGGCACCATCGCCTTCTCGCAGTCGTCCAGCTTCGTGCTGGTCGTGGTGCCGCTTTTCGTGCTGATGGGCGAAGTGATCGCCCGCAGCGGCATGGGCGCCGGCCTGTTCCATGCGGCCAAGCTGTGGCTTCGCCGTCTCCCCGGCGCGCTCGGCGTGGCCACGGTCGCGGCCTGCTCGGTGTTCGCCGCGGTGTGCGGCTCGAGCCCGGTGACCGCGGCCACGATCGGCGCACTCAGCGTGCCCAGCCCGTCGGTGGGGATGCGGCCGATGTCGCC
>CAZUYG010000489.1:0-3652 GCA_964624265.1 uncultured Candidatus Odyssella sp. | reverse complement strand
TGACGATCAGCGTCCAGGCGCGGAACGAATCGCCCTTGGCCGCCTGCTCGGCGGCGGCGGCGATCGCGATCGCGTTGTCGAGGCTCATCACCGCGTCGGCGATGATGATCGTCTGGATGGCGCCCCAGAGATTGGCCTTGGCCGCGACCCCGTCTTCGGCGCCCTCCTCTTCGTCTTCGGTGATCAGCTTCACGCCGATCCAGAACAGCAGCAGCGCGCCGGCGATCTTGAGATAGGGGATCTGCAGCAGCCAGGCGACGACGATGCAGAAGATGACCCGCAGCACGATCGCGCCGCCGCTGCCGGCCATGATCGCGGGATTCCGGTAATTGACCGGCAGGTTGCGGCAGGCCAGCGCGATAACGACCGCGTTGTCGCCCGAAAGGACGATGTTCACGAGCATGATTTGGGAAAGCGCCACCCAAAAGGCACCTTCCAGCAGCATGTCCATGTGCCGACCTAACCTCGCGCGACGGTGTTCACGGAGCGGGCAGCGCGGGGCGCGCGGCCGTGCGGAGCGCCGAAATTTAAGAGGTTGCGCGGCCGAGGGAAAGCGAAACCGGACCGGCGGCGGCGAGGTGCGGCGCGGCGACGCCGCGGCGGCCCCGCCTAGAGCCCGCCGCCGGCCCTGAGCGTGGTGGCGGTGACGTAGCCCGCGCCATCGGACATGAGCCAGAGGATCGCCTCGGCCATCTCCTCGGGCTGCGCCACGCGGCCGAGCGGGATCATCTTGGCCATCTCCGCGAGCCGGCCGGTCCCGCCGGCGGCCGTGTGGATGTCGGTTTCGGTGACGCCGGCGGCGAGGCCGGCGACGCGGATGCCCTCGCCCGCCACTTCGAGGCCGAGGCCCATCGTGATCGCGTCGAGCGCGGCCTTCGAGGCCGCATACCAGACATAGGAATTGGGGCTGCCGCGCGTGGCGGCGCCGGACGATACGTTGACGATCACGCCGCCCTTGCCGCCGCGCTTCGTCGACATGCGCCTGACCGCCTCGCGCGCGCAGATGAGGGCGCCGAACACGTTGAGATCGAGCACCGTCTTGACCGTCTCGGCCGCCACGTCGGCGACGCGCCCGGTCTTCGCGAAGGTGCCGGCGTTGTTCACCAAGGCCCCGACGGGGCCGAGGCGGCGATCGATCGCCTCGTAGATCGCGAGGATGTCGGCCTCACGCGAGACGTCGCCCTTCACCGCGATGGCGCGGCGCCCGGCCGCCTCCACGTCGCGCACCACGTCGGCCGCGGCCTTTTCGTTGGCCACGTAGTTCACCGCCACGTCCCAGCCGCGCCTGGCCGCGAGCCGCGCCGTGGCGGCGCCGATGCCGCGACTCGCGCCCGTGATCAGCATCGTTCCCGCAGCCGTGCTCATCGTCCGCCTCCTACGCGCAAGGTCGTTGCCGTGATGTATCCGGCCGCATCCGACATCAGCCACGCGATCGTCTCGGCGATTTCCGCGGGCGCGGCGATGCGGCCCATCGGTACCGCGGGCGCGAGCTTGTGCGCGCGGCCGGGCTCGCCGCCGGCGGCGTGCAGCTCGGTATCCGTGAGCCCGGCCGCCACGGCGACGACGCGGATGCCCTCGCGCGCCACTTCGAGGCCGAGGCCGAGCGTCACGGCGTCGACCGCGGCTTTCGAGGCGGCGTACCACACATAAGTGCCCGGGCTGCCCAGAGTCGTGGCCACCGACGAGAGGTTCACGATGACGCCGCCCTTGCCGCCGTGGCGCGTAGACATGCGCTTCACCGCTTCGCGCGCGCAGAGCATCGCGCCGACCGCGTTGATGTCCATCGTCGACTGGATATCGACGGCCTGCGCCGCGTCGAGCCGGCCGATGCGGCCGGTGATGCCGGCATTGTTCACGAGGCCCCAGAGCGGGCCCAAGTGCTCGTCCACCGCGCCGAACATGCGCCGCACGTCGGCTTCTTTCGAGACGTCGCCCTGCACGGCGATCGCCTTGCGGCCCATCGCCTCGATCTCGCGCACGACCTTCTGCGCGGCGGCGACGTTCGACTGATAGTTCACCGCCACGTCGTGGCCCCGGCGCGCGAGCAGCTTCGCCGTCGCGGCGCCGATCCCCCGGCCGCCGCCGGTGACGAGGACGATCTTCGTCATGCGCCGGTCGCCGCGATTGCGGCTACTCCGCCGCCTTCGCCAGCTTGGGCGCGTAAAGGCGCTCCATTTCGCGGCGGACCTTGTAGGCCTCGACGGTTTCGTCGGCGGCGACGTCGGCCCAGGTGACGATCTGGCCCTCCTTCATCGGACGCACGACCTTGATCTTGTGCGCCAGGCCGATCGGCACCACGCCGCGCGCGACGGACTCCGCCGCCGGCATCAGCCGGCCCGCGACCGTGTAGCCGCCCTCGCCGTCGAGCAGTTCGCCGGGCTTCAGATCGCGCTTGGCGGCGGCGACGGCATCGGCGTTCCAGGTGATGGGGCAGCCCGTGGCCTCGCCGCGCACCGCGGCGGCGGCGATCGAGACGCCGAGCTCGAGGCCGATCAGGTGCCACTCCTTGTACATCATGCCGTAGCGGCCGGAGCTGTCGGTCTTCATGTTGTATTCTTTGAAGCAGCGCTTCACGTAGTCGTTGCCGGCCTCGACCACGACCCACACGCCAAAGCGGATGTGGTGCGGGATCGGCCGGCCGTCGAGCTCGATCGACGATGCGCACTCGACGAGGCCCTTCCGCTCGAGAATGCCGCCCTCGCTGCGCGGCCGCATGATGTGCGGCAGGTCGTGAATGGCGCAGGGCGGAAACGCGAGGCCTTGTGAGGGCGCTTCGAGCCCGGTGGCGTTGGCGACCGCCGCCGTCTCGATCGCCGGCTTCGAGCCGTCGAGGAAGCACGTGAACATGCGCGGATTGAGCCCGCCTTCCATGGCGTCGGCTTCGCTGATGCCCCAATCGTTCCAGATCGTGTCGGGCGTCGTCTTGGAATAGCGCGGGAGCCATTTGTGGCCGCGGCCGGCCGCAACGACTTCGAAGCCGCAGGTGCGCGCCCAGTCGACGAGATCGCAGATCAGCGCCGGCTGGTCGCCGTAGGCGAGCGAATAGATGACGCCGGCTTCCTTCGCCTTCTGTGCCAGCAGCGGGCCCACGAACGCGTCGGTCTCGACCGTGACCATCACCACATGCTTGCCGTGCTTGAACGAGGCGAGCGCGTGGCTGGTGGCGGCGATGGGATTTCCCGTGCACTCGGCGATCACTTCGATGCCGGGATGCGCGATGATCGCCATCGCGTCGTCGGTGAGGTGCGTGGCGCCCGTGTCCATCGCCTCGCCCATCGAGCGCGCGCCGTATTGCGCTTTCTCCCAATCGCAGCGTGCGAGCTGCTCCGCCGCCCGGCCCGGCGCGATGTCGGCGATGGCGACGATGTGCAGACCGGGGATGCGCAGCGCCTGCGCCAGGAACATTGTCCCGAACTTGCCGCAGCCGATGACGCCGACGCGGACCGGCTTGCCGGCGGAAGCGCGGGCGGAGAGAAGCGTGTGGAGGTTCATGGTGCCACTCCCGTGAGGCTGCGTGCGGCGCCGTGGCGCGTCAGTTCTTGTGCAGCGGCGTCGGCGCACCGGGCGCGCGCGGATCGGCGGGCGGCGCGGTGACGGACGCGGGCGGCGGCGCCGAGGCCGGCGGCGCCGACGCGGCGGGCGGCGCCGGCGT
>CAZUYG010000488.1:0-3652 GCA_964624265.1 uncultured Candidatus Odyssella sp. | reverse complement strand
CCTGCTGGAAATCGGTGCGGCCGCAGCCGCGGATCAGCAGCGCGTCGCCGGTGAAGGCGCGCGTTTCGTCATCGAGCACGTAGGTCATGCAGCCGTTCGTGTGGCCGGGCGTGGCGCGCGCCTCAAGCGAACGGCGCCCGAAGACGATCCGGTCGCAATCCTTGAGATAGAGATCGGCGCCCTCGGCGCCGCTGGTGGCGGCCAGCGCGATCTTGCTGCCGAGCCGCCGGCGCAGCAGCGCGGCGCCGGTCACATGGTCGGCGTGAACGTGCGTCTCGAGCGTGTAGAGCAGCTTGAGGTCTAGTTCGCGCACGAGCGCGCTATCGCGCGCCGCTTGCTCGAAGACGGGATCGATCAGCACCGCTTCCCGGGTTTTGCCGTCCGCGAGCAGATAGGTGTAGGTCGAGGATTGGGGGTCGAAAAGCTGTCGAACGATGAGCATCGGGAGGGCCCTGTTGTGCGGCGATCATAGCGCATAAGCCGTACGGCGCACGCCGCCTCTTGGGCAACCGTTGCCGGCGCGGCAAGCCTATTGGCGCGAACGTGCACATTTGGCACATAGACGACGCCCCGCCGCTGCCGCGATATGGCGGGCGCCCAGCAGAACCGAGGACAGGATGAAGACCGATACGGCGGAAGCCGCCCCCGAGGCCGGCAAAGAGGCGGGGCGCGACTTCGTGCGCGACATCGTCGAGGGCGATCTCGCCGCCGGGCGCGTGAAAACGGTCGTGACGCGCTTTCCGCCGGAGCCGAACGGCTATCTGCATATCGGGCACGCGAAGTCGATCTGCCTCAATTTCGGGGTCGCGCAGGAATTCGGCGGCCGCTGCCACTTGCGCTTCGACGACACCAATCCGACCAAGGAAGAGCAGGAATTCATCGACGCGATCGAGGCCGACGTGCGCTGGCTCGGCTTCGACTGGGGCAAGCACCTCTACCACGCGTCGGACTATTTCGAGCAGCTCTACGCCTGGGCCGTCCACCTCATCGAGAACGGCAAGGCCTATGTCGACGATACGCCGCTCGAGGAAATGCGCGCGATGCGCGGCACGCTCACCGAGCCGGGCCGGGCAAGCGCCTATCGCGAGCGCCCGGCGGCGGAGAATCTCGATCTCTTCCGCCGCATGCGCGCCGGCGAATTCCCGAACGGCGCGCGCGTGCTGCGCGCCAAGATCGACCTCGCCGCCGGCAACATGAACATGCGCGATCCGGTGCTCTACCGAATCCTGCACGCGTCGCATCCGCGCACCGGCACGGCCTGGTGCGTCTACCCCACCTACGATTTCGCGCACGGCCAGTCGGACGCGATCGAGCACATCACGCATTCGCTGTGCACGCTCGAATTCGAGGATCACCGGCCGCTCTACGACTGGTTCCTCGACAATCTCCCGGTGCCCTCGCGCCCGCGGCAATACGAATTCGCGCGGCTCAATCTCGCCTATACGGTGCTGTCGAAGCGCGTGCTGACCAGGCTCGTGGCCGAGAAACACGTGTCGGGCTGGGATGATCCGCGCATGCCCACGCTCGCCGGGCTGCGCCGGCGGGGCGTACCGGCGGCGGCGGTGCGCGAATTCGCGAAGCGCATCGGCGTCGCGCGCGCCAACAGCGTCGTCGACATGGCGATCTTCGAGCATCCGATCCGCGAATTGCTCAATAAGATCGCGCTGCGGCGCATGGCGGTGCTGCGGCCGTTGAAGGTCGTGATCGAGAACTATCCGGAGGGGCAGACCGAAGAACTCGACGCGGTGAACAATCCCGAGGACGCGGATGCGGGCACGCGCAAGGTGCGCTTCGGCCGCGAGATCTTCGTCGAGCGCGACGATTTCATGGAGAACCCGCCGAAGAAGTTCTTCCGCCTGTCGCCGGGCAAGGAAGTGCGGCTGCGCTACGCCTATTTCATCAAGTGCCGCGAGGCGGTGAAGAACGCCGCCGGCGAGGTGGTGGAGCTGCGCTGCACCTACGATCCCGCGACGCGCGGCGGTAACGCGCCCGACGGCCGCAAGGTCCAGGCGACGCTGCACTGGGTGGCCGCCGCCGATTCGATTCCGGCGGAAGTGCGCCTCTACGACACGCTGTTCAAGCGCCCCGATCCGGCCGCAGCCGATGACATCTTCGCGGAGCTCAATCCGAACTCGCTGGAAATCTTGAAGGACTGCCGCATCGAGCCCGCGCTCGTCGGCGGCAATTCGCGCGAAGCCGTGCAGTTCGAGCGCCAGGGCTATTTCTGCCAGGACCCCGACAGCACGCCCACGAAGCCCGTTTTCAACCGCACGATCGGCCTGCGCGACACCTGGGCGAAGGAGAAGGCGAAGGGCTAGTTCGTTCCCGCGCGGCGCAGGCCTTCGATCAGGCCTGTGCGATCCTCGGCGCGGACGAACCGCGTCGTCGCCTCGAGCCACGCCGTCGAGGCGACCGGCAGCAGGGCCTTCTGTTCACGCCGCATCGCCGCGAGTTTGCGTTGAATGCACGGCATGGCCACGGACCAGCGTCCCGGACGGGCGGGTAGGCTGATGTGCCTATATCGATCGCTGGGTGGAAGCGGCAGCCGCGCGCGGCGCGAGAGAGTGGTTGGGGGACTAGGATTCGAACCTAGATAAACGGAGTCAGAGTCCGTTGTCCTACCGTTGAACGATCCCCCAACAGGGCCGTCCGGCGAAGGCGGCGTGTATATCGTATCGGTGCGGGCGGGAACAAGCCTGACGGGTTGACGCAAGGCGGGCATCGGATGGCCCCTTACGGCGCAAGGGCTTGGCCGCAGGGGTTAATCCTGTCTCAAAATTGCAAAGCGGCGGGCGAGGGGATAGCCTCCCGCGCATGGACTCGGCGGCGTCACAATCCGACCACGGCGCCCGGACCGGCGCGGGTGGACGCACCTACGCCGCGCTCGACCTCGGCACGAACAATTGCCGCCTGCTCGTAGCGGTGCCGCAGGGGGCGGGCTTCCGCGTGCTGGAATCGTTTTCGCGCATCGTGCGGCTGGGCGAGAATCTGAGCGCAACCGGGCGGCTGACGCCGCGGGCGATGGGCCGGGCGATCGAAGCGCTTCGCATCTGCGCCGGCCGGCTTTCACGCTACACCGGGCTGCGGGTGCGCGCGGTCGCTACCGAGGCCTGTCGCCAGGCCGCCAACGGGCAAGAGTTCGCCGCGCGCGTGAAGCGCGAGACCGGAATATCGCTGGAAATCATCAACGCGGAGGAGGAGGCGCGCCTCGCGCTGGCGGGCTGCGCCTCGCTGCTCGACGACTCGGCGCCGCATGCCTTCGTGTTCGATATCGGCGGCGGCAGCACCGAGATCATCTGGCGGCGCGACGCGCGCCCGGGGCGCGGCATGAACGGCCACGGCTTCACGGCCGATGTGCTGGCCTACGGCCATGAGGCGGGCGAACGGCTCCGCTTCCACTCGGTGCCGATCGGCGTGGTCACGATGGCCGAGCGTTTCGGCGCCGACCGCGTGTCGCCCGGCGCCTACGAGGCGATGGTCGATCAGGCGATCGGCCTGCTCCGGCCGTTCGAGACCACCGAGGGGATCGGCGGCGAAATCGCGGATGCGCGCGTGCAGATGCTCGGCACGTCGGGCACGGTCACCACGCTCGCCAGCGTTTATCAGAACCTGCGACGCTACAGCCGCATGCGCGTCGACGGCTCGTATCTCG